>NZ_JBSVXD010000194.1:0-10289 GCF_054070755.1 Pseudomonas sp. SDO5591_S426
GCGTACACCCTGTAGGAGCTGCCGAAGGCTGCGATCTTTTGCTTTACCCTCCATGATTACGCTGGAAAACCTCCTCCCCCATCGCCGCAATCTGCCCTTCGATCAACGCCTCGAACGGCTTCAGCAGCGGCGCAAACGAGGCCGGTGCTTCCAGCGTTTCCAGCGCCTGCACAATCGCCTCTACCGTCGACAACGCCCCCGGCCCCGGTGCCTTGCGCAGTCGATAACGGGACATGCCGCCCTCAGCCAGCGTTACCCGCGGCAACGCTGCCAACAGCGGATTGAGGTGCAGCATCTTGCGCGCCTTGCGCCAGGTGCCGTCCGGGACCACCAGCAGCAGCGGTTCATCGGATGCGACATACGCCTGCATCGGCTGCGCGTCCTCACCGGGAAACAACAACCGCGCCCGGTACCCCGGTTGATTCAACAGGCTGGGCAAATCCTCAAACACTTCGCCGACGATCAACTCGGCATTCTTCAACCCCAGCGCCGCCAGCCGCGCGGTATTCAACGCATGGCTCACTTCACTCGGATGCTGCAACAGCAACACCCGGGTGCGGCTGTCGAGGCTGGGGATCAACGGGCACAGGCAATGCGTTTGCGGTCGCAGGCAGCGGGGACATTGGATTCTGGACATCGTCTTCAGGCCTGATTCAGTTGTGCTTTGAGCAGATCGCGGAAAGTCTGGATCAACGGCTCGCGGCTGCGGCCACGGCGCACGATCATCGAGAACGGCGCCTGATAACCGAACGTCGCGGGCAACAGCACGCGCAAATCGCCCTTGTCGGCCCAAGCCTGGGCGTAGTGCTCCGGCAGGTAGCCGATGTAGGCGCCGGACAGCACCAGAATCAACTGCGCTTCCATACTCTCCACCGTCGCAGCGCTGTGCTTGAAGCCGTGGCGGGCCAGTTCGGCCTGGCTCCAATAGCCGCGACCGACCATGCGCTGCTGGGTGATGACCTGCTCGGGAATGCGCCGCTCGTTGAACAGCGGATGCCGCGTGCTGCAATAAAGCCAGTGCTGCTCGCGGTACAACGGCATGTACACCAGACCGCTCATGCGCGTGGAAAACGCGCCGATGGCCAGGTCGAGGCGATTGTCCTGCACGCCAAGCTGCAATTCATAAGGGCTCATCACCGACAGGTGCAAGTGCACGGCCGGGTGTTCCTGGCTGTAGGCGCCGATGGCTTCGGCAAACGGCAAGGCCTTGTCGCTGACCGTGGAATCGATCACCCCAAGGTTCAGCGTGCCGCGCAATTCACCCTTGAGCGCGGCGGCGTATTGTTCGAAACCTTCCAGTTCGCCGAGCAGGCGCAGGGTTTCCTGATGGAACAACTCACCCTTGCTGGTCAGGCTGAAACCGCCACGGCCACGATGGCACAGCACCAGTCCCAACGCGGCTTCGAGCTGGCTCATGTAGGTGCTGATGGCCGACGTCGAGAGGTTGAGCTCTTGCTGGGCGTTGGCGAATCCCTGATGGCGCACCACGCTGACGAAGATGCGCAATAGTTTCAGGTCGGGTAAAGCGTTGGCCATGATGACTCCATCGATCGTTCCCACGCTCCGCGTGGGAATGCAGCCCGTGACGCTCTGCGTCACATACACGAAACAGCTGGACGCGGAGCGTCCGTAGATGCATTCCCACGCAGAGCGTGGGAATGAGCACGGGAAAGAGTCTATCCCCGCCATCGCCATTAGTTTAGAAAAATCTGAACTAAGTATTTGCGCGTAGCGATTCTTCCCGGCCACTACATTTCGCAGAATCGGCGCCACAAGGTGCACCCGTCCTCCGTGAACGGTGCAACCCAATAAATAAAACAACGACGATGAGGCCCTACCCGTGGACAAGATTCTTCACCAACCACTGGGCGGCAACGAAATGCCGCGCTTCGGCGGCATCGCCACCATGCTCCGACTCCCCCATGTACCTACCGCTGCCGGTCTGGACGCTGCCTTCGTAGGCGTGCCGCTGGACATCGGTACTTCGCTGCGCCCCGGCACCCGCTTCGGGCCGCGTGACATCCGCGCCGAATCGGTAATGATCCGCCCGTACAACATGGCCACCGGTGCGGCACCGTTCGACTCGCTGTCGGTTGCCGACATCGGCGACGTGGCAATCAACACGTTCAACCTGCTGGATGCCGTGCGGATCATCGAAGAGTCCTACGACAACATCCTCGAACACGGTGTGATCCCCCTGACCCTGGGCGGCGACCACACCATCACCCTGCCGATCCTGCGTGCCATCCATAAAAAGCATGGCAAGGTCGGCCTGGTGCACATCGACGCCCACGCCGATGTGAACGATCACATGTTCGGCGAGAAAATCGCCCACGGCACCACCTTCCGTCGCGCCGTCGAAGAAGGCCTGATCGATCCGGACCGCGTTGTGCAAATCGGTCTGCGCGCCCAGGGCTACACCGCTGACGACTTCAACTGGAGCCGCAACCAGGGCTTCCGTGTGGTTCAGGCCGAAGAGTGCTGGCACAAATCCCTGACGCCACTGATGGCCGAAGTTCGCGAGAAAGTCGGCGGCGGTCCGGTGTACCTGAGCTTCGACATCGACGGCATCGACCCGGCGTGGGCACCAGGCACCGGCACCCCGGAAATCGGCGGTCTGACGACCATTCAGGCGATTGAAATCGTTCGCGGCTGCCAAGGCCTCGACCTGATCGGTTGCGATCTGGTAGAAGTCTCGCCCGCTTATGACACCACCGGCAACACCTCGCTGCTGGCCGCCAACCTGCTGTACGAAATGCTCTGCGTACTGCCTGGCGTGGTCCATCGCTGAGGATCGGTCATGAACCCACGTGATCAGGTTTTGAAAGCGGCTGCCGATCTGGTATCCGCCTTCGCCCGTAACGATCGCGAAGCCTACTTCGGCGCGTTCAGCGCCGATGCCAGCTTCGTCTTCTACACCCTCGAACAGCCGCTGCTGTCGCGCGATGCCTACCAGGTGTTGTGGGACAGCTGGCGTGCCGAGGACGGCTTCGAAGTGCTGTCGTGCACATCGAGCAACGCCTTCGTCAGCCTGCAGGGTGACGTGGCGATTTTCATCCATGACGTGGCCACCGAGCTGCGCATGCAAGGGGAGCAACACTTCAGCCAGGAGCGCGAGACGATTGTTTTCAAGAAACAAGCGTCTGGCCAAGAACAACAAGGCCTATGGCTGGCCTGCCACGAACATTTGTCCGCAATGCCGGAAGGGCTGCCACCCCCTTAGCCAAACAGGTGACGCTCACACACGATGAGCGCGCCTTTATGATCGGAGCAGATCATGAATAACAACAACAACGAAAACAGCCTTAGCATCGAAACAAACGGGGTCGAACAGATCCCGGACAATGAGCGCACCGCAAGGCCCAGCGACCTGTTTCGCTTGATCTTCGGTGGCGCCAATACCTTTGCAACCGCCGTGCTCGGCAGTTTCCCGGTACTGTTCGGCCTGTCCTTCCAGGCTGGCGTCTGGGCGATTGTGCTGGGCGTGGTGCTCGGTGCATTGATCCTCGCGCCGATGGGCCTGTTCGGCCCGATCAACGGCACCAACAACGCCGTGTCTTCCGGTGCACACTTCGGCGTGCACGGGCGAATCGTCGGTTCTTTCCTGTCGCTGTTGACCGCTATCGCGTTCTTCTCGCTCTCCGTCTGGAGTTCGGGTGATGCACTGGTGGGCGGCGCCAAGCGCTTGATCGATCTGCCGGAAACCGACCTGACCCTGGGCCTGGCCTACGGTCTGTTCGCGCTGCTGGTGTTGACGGTGTGCATCTACGGTTTCCGCTTCATGCTGTGGGTCAACCGCATCGCGGTGTGGGCGGCCAGCCTGTTGTTCCTGCTGGGCATCTTCGCTTTTGCCCCGGCGTTCGACAGCCAGTACGCAGGCACTGTCGCCATGGGTCAGGCCGGTTTCTGGGCGGCGTTCATCGGCGCAGCGTTGGTAGCCATGAGCAACCCGATTTCCTTCGGTGCGTTCCTCGGTGACTGGTCGCGCTACATCCCGCGTGAAACGCCCAAAGGCCGGATCATGGTCTCGGTGATCGCCGCACAACTGGCCACGCTGATTCCGTTCCTGTTTGGCCTCGCCACCGCCACTATCGTGGCGATCAAGGCACCGGACTACATCGCGGCCAACAACTACGTTGGTGGCCTGCTGGCGGTTTCGCCGACCTGGTTCTTCCTGCCGGTGTGCCTGATTGCGGTGATCGGCGGCATGTCCACCGGCACCACCTCGCTGTATGGCACCGGGCTGGACATGTCCAGCGTGTTCCCGCGGGTGCTGTCGCGGGTCAAGGCCACTTTGCTGATCGGCGTGATGTCGATTGCCTTCATCTTCATCGGTCGCTTCGCGGCGAACCTGGTGCAGAGCGTGTCGACCTTCGCCGTACTGATCATCACCTGCACCACGCCATGGATGGTGATCATGATCATCGGCCTGGTGACGCGTCGCGGCTTCTACTGCCCGGATGACCTGCAAGTGTTCACCCGTGGCGAAAAAGGTGGCCGCTACTGGTTCACCCACGGCTGGAACTGGCGTGGCATGGGTGCCTGGATCCCGAGCGCGGTCGTCGGCCTGTGCTTCGTGAACTTGCCGGGGCAGTTTGTCGGCCCTCTGGGCAACCTGGCCGAGGGCATCGACATCAGCTTGCCGGTCACTCTGGGCCTGGCTTCGGTGGTGTACCTGGTGTTGCTCAAGATGTTCCCGGAAGCGAGCGCCGTATTCGGCCCGAATGATTCACGCAGCAAGAGCACGGACCCGCTCGTTAAACCGGCGATGCAACCCGTCGCCTGATTTTTCGCCTCACATAAAAAATACAATCGGAGACACGCCATCATGGCTTTGGATTTAATCGTCGTACTCATCTACGCCGCCGCGATGCTGATACTCGGCTACTACGGCATGCGCAAGGCCAAGACCCACGAAGACTACCTGGTCGCCGGTCGTAACCTCGGCCCGGGCCTGTACATGGGCACCATGGCTGCCACCGTTCTGGGCGGTGCGTCTACCGTGGGCACCGTGCGTCTGGGCTATGTGCACGGCATCTCCGGTTTCTGGCTCTGCGCCGCACTGGGCTGCGGGATCATCGCGCTGAACCTGTTCCTCGCCAAACCGTTGCTGAAACTGAAAGTGTTCACCGTCACCCAGGTACTGGAAAAACGCTACAACCCAATGGCCCGTACCGCCAGCGCGACCATCATGCTGGCCTATGCCTTGATGATCGGCGTGGTTTCGATCCTGGCCATCGGCACCGTACTGCAAGTTCTGTTTGACCTGCCGTTCTGGGTCTCTGTACTGGTAGGCGGCGGCATCGTCGTCATTTACTCGACAATCGGCGGCATGTGGTCGCTGACCCTGACCGACATCGTCCAGTTCGGTATCCAGACCGTCGGCCTGATGTTCCTGCTGTTGCCAATCTGCCTGTACCGTGTGGGTGGCTGGGATCAACTGGTCGCGCAACTGCCGGCCGCCAGCTTCAACTTCACCAGCATTGGCTGGGACACCATCATCACCTACTTCATGATCTACTTCTTCGGCATCCTGATCGGTCAGGACATCTGGCAACGGGTGTTCACCGCCAAGAGCGAAAAAGTGGCGAAGTACGCCGGTACTTCGGCCGGTATCTACTGCATCATCTACGGCCTGGTTTGCGCGCTGATCGGTATGGCCGCTCACGTGCTGATTCCGGATCTGGACAACGTCAACAACGCCTTTGCCGCTATCGTCAAAGTCTCGCTGCCGGACGGCATCCGTGGCCTGGTGATTGCTGCTGCCCTGGCAGCGATGATGTCCACCGCCAGCGCCGGTTTGCTGGCCGCCTCCACCACTCTGACTGAAGACCTGCTGCCGAAACTGCGCCGTGGCAAAGAGTCGAACATCGCCACCAACCGCCTGTTCACCATGTTGACCGGTATTGTTGTTCTGGGCATCGCACTGGTGGTCAATGACGTGATCAGTGCGCTGACACTGGCCTACAACCTGCTGGTAGGCGGCATGCTGATCCCGCTGATGGGTGCGATCTTCTGGAAACGCGCCACCACCGCCGGTGCCATCGCCGCCATGGCATTGGGCTTCATTACTGCCCTGGTCTTCATGTTCAAGGACGGAATGGATGCCAACACCCCGATCTACTACAGCCTCGGTGTCAGCCTCGTGAGCTTCGTGCTTGTCAGCCTGATGTCCCGTCGCCCGGCAACACTGGCGAGCGCCGCCTAAGCTGAACATAACGACTTGATGCTTTCTTCGACGGGTGTGGCGTCGGTTGCCACACCCGTTTTTTTTCGTCTGAAGGAAAGTGCTCGAATTCCCTGAACGTCTGGTACGCCTCGCCGAGGCCGACATCCTCAGCAGGGATAAAAACAACAACGCCCGCGAAGAACCGCCATGAAAAGAGCCGCCGTTCGTGCCGCCGTGCATCGATACATCAGCCGCTTGCTGGAAGGCCAGGATGACTTCGACGACAACGTCAGTCTGGTGCAGTTGGGATTGGATAAATCGGAAATTGAAGAGCTGATCTTCCATCTGGAAGACGAACTCGGCTTGACGGCGTTCACCGCCGAGGAAGACCGGATGCTCAATACGGCCAGGACAGCCAGTGACTTGAGCCGGTTTTTGATGGAGATCGGGCGGCATTGACAACAAGCGTCATCAAAACGAACACACCCTTTGTGGCGAGGGAGCTTGCTCCCGCTCGAGGGCGCAGCCCTCGCAAAATATGTCGAAGCGCAACAATTGAAACAGTGTGATCAAGAGAGGCCGCTTCGCGACCCAGCGGGAGCAAGCTCCCTCGCCACAAAGGCACCCTCTCCACCCACGGTTTATCCGTTCAGCGGCGACGCTGCTGGCGTCGGCGTTGTTCGTCGTCAGTACGAATAGGCACAGGTTGCAGAGGCGGTTCGATCAAACCGAGTGCGACACCCAAGTCGTGCAGCCAGTTTTGGATTTTCTCTTTCATGATGCCCCCTTCAGGGTAGTGCCGAGCGGCCAAAATTCTGTAGCCCCTTCGCACTGATAATAGTCCGAAGTCCTGAGCAATGCTCGCCCAAAGTGGCAATGATCTGTTACTGAATCGATCACAATCGGCCAGCATTAAATCATGCAATCGCCCGGGCCTGGCTTTGCGCCGACGGATAGACCGCTTGCTGCTCCTCGATCCACGCATTCAGATTGGCCCCGACCATGCCCTTGCGCCACATCAGCCAGGTGGTTGCCGTGGCAAACGGCTCTGACAGCGGGTGCACTGCCACGCTTTCACGGCCCGGCAGACTGGCGAGCATCGACTCCGACATCAGCGCCACGCCGGAGCCGGCAATCACGCACGCGAGCATCCCCGGATAGGATTCGATCTCCATTGCCCGGCCCATGGCCGCATGATCGCGGGAGAACCAGGACTCCAGGCGCGTCCGATAGGAGCAACCCGGACGAAAAGTGAACACCGAACGCCCTTCCACATCCCGCGCGCTGAGCACCGGTGGATGGTCGGCCTCGCTGATCAGCACCAGCCGTTCCTCGCACAACAACACGCCATCGAGCCCGGACAATTCCGGGGGACCGTCCACCAGCGCCGCATCGAGCCGGCCTGTGAGCAAACCTTCCAGCAGCTCACCGCTGGGCCCGGATTGGACTTGCAGGTTCACCGACGGGTAACGCCGGTGATAGCGCGCCAACAGTGCCGGGAGGTGAATGGCGGCGGTGCTGTACATGGTGCCGAGCACGAAGTCACCGGCCGGTTGGCCACCCTGCACCGCCGCATGGGCTTCGTCGTGCAAGGCGAATAACTTCGCGGTGTAGTCCAGCAGGACTTTTCCCGCAGGCGACAGCTGCAAACGCTGACGCTCGCGAACGAACAGTTCTACGCCCAACTGCTCTTCCAGTTGCTTGAGCCGGGTCGACAGATTGGACGGCACCCGGTGCAGGCGTTCGGCGGCGCGTGTAATGGATGCTTCCTCCGCCACAGCCTGGAAGATCCGCAATTGACTGAATTCCACTACCTTCTCCAAAAAAGAACAAGTTACTCACTATTATTCATTTTTCAAGAAAGTCAATCGAACCTAGCCTGACGGTCATTGAACCTCTGTTGGAACTCTGACCATGTCGCCCTTGATTCGATTGTCCGCCAGTTTTATCGCCCTGATGATGGCCATGGGCATCGGCCGTTTCGCCCTGACCCCGCAACTGCCGCACCTGCTCAGTGAAGGCCAGATCGACCTGACCGACGCCGGCCTGATTGCCGCCGCCAATTACCTCGGATACTTCCTCGGTGCCGTGGACGCGATGTTTTCCCGGCGTCCCGCGCAAGTCCGTCGCCGCCTGCTGGGTGGCTTGTGGCTGTGCGTGCTGCTGACCCTTGCCTCGTTCTGGGCGCACGGCTTCTGGCCGCATCTGATCCTGCGCTTCGGTACTGGCGTGGCCAGCGCCTGGGTACTGGTGATGATCACCGCGATAAGCCAGCCGTTAGCTGCCGCCGCCGGACGTCCGCGACTCGGCGCACTGGTATTTGCCGGACCGGGTTTGGGGATTTTTCTCACAGGGTTGCTGGCCTTGGGTTCGAACCTGCTGGGTCAGACGTCCGCCACGTTATGGCTGGTGTACGCCACCGTCGGCCTGGTGATGTTGCTGGGGATTGTGCGAATCCTGCCGCAGCCGCCGGCAACCGTGGCCGCTGTCGCCAGCGTCGCGACTTCGGATAATCGTGGTATCGGCCGGTTAGGCCTGGTCTATGCGTTGTACGGCGTGGGCTACATCATCCCGGCGACGTTCCTGTCGCAGATGGCCAGCGCACAGTTCCATGGCCAATGGCAGGCCGATCTGTTCTGGCCGTGCTTCGGCCTGGCGGCGGCGATCGGCGTGGTGTTGGTGAGTGTGCGTCGGCCAACATGGGGAACAACACGTCACTGGCTGATGGCGACACTGTGGCTGCAAGCGGCGGGTGTGTTCGCTTGCCTGCTGGGCAATGGTCCCGGCCTCGCGCTCGGGGTGATTCTGTGTGGCACGCCGTTCCTGGCCTGCATGCAACTGGTGATTCAACGCTCACGGGAATTGGCGCCCCACGCGACGCAACGCAATGCAGGCCTGCTGACCGCATGTTTTGCCGTGGGCCAGCTCAGCGGGCCGTTGCTGGCGGCATTAAGTAGCCACTTCAGCGGTGGCTTGCAGCCCGCGCTGGTGGTCGCGGGCCTCGGACTGGTGATCGCCGGGAGTTTGCTGTTCAGTCCACTCAGGACTGCCCAAGCGCTCTGCGCAAACGGCGGCGAACCCACTGCTCAGCGCTGACAAAGGTGATGCCCAACAACACCAGTACCGCGCCGATGACAAAGTTGAGGCTCAGCTCTTCGCCCAACAACACCACACCGAACGTGACGCCGAACAGCGGCGTCATGAACGAAAATACCGCCAGGTTCGCCGCCAGATAACGGCGCAACAGCCAGAACCAGATCAAGTAACTGAAAAACGACACGACCACGCCTTGAAACAGCACACTGGCCACCGCCACGGTGGTCAGGCTGACATGGGTGATCTGGCCGCTGAGCAACGCGATCAACAGCAAACCGACGAAACCGATGATCAATTGATAGAACAAGGTCAGGGTCACCGGCGCCTCCGACAACTTCGAAGCCCGCACCACCACGGTGGTCGCGCCCCATGCGGCACCCGCCAGTACGCCCAAAGCATCGCCCAGCAACATGCGGCGATCGAGGTTATCCCACGACACCCCGCCGGCAAACGCGATGCCGATCCCGACAAAGGCCAGAATGATCCCCAGCCATTGCACCGGCCGCAAACGCTCACTGGGTAACAACCAGTGCACGCCCAACGCGGTAAAAATCGGCGCGGTGTAGAGGAACACCGACATGTGCGCGGCCGTGGTCAGTTGCAGGCCTTCGGAAATGAAGAAAAACTCCAGGCCAAACAGGGCGCCGGCCAACAACCCGCCGCGCCACGTAGCACCGACCTGATCCCAGCCGCCCTTCCAGCAGATCACCAAACCCACGAGCAACGCGGACATGCCCGAGCGCCCGGCCGCCTGCATGACCGGCGCAATGTCGGGCGCCGCCCATTTGATCATCACCTGCTGGACGCCCCAGACCAGGCACAAACCCAGCATCACTTGCAGGGCAAACCCATCGGCGCTACGCCGGGTGGCGCTCACTTGAGAACCTTGACTACGGCATGGAACATGGCAACAACTCGGCAGTGGAAGCAAAACTCTGCCCTGTAGGAGCTGCCGCAGGCTGCGGTTTTTGTTTTTATGATCAAGATCAAAAGATCGCGGCCTGCGGCAGCTCCTACAGAGTGT
>NZ_JBSVXD010000195.1:0-10207 GCF_054070755.1 Pseudomonas sp. SDO5591_S426
CGTCAAGATTAAATTCCGAAACCCCAATTGCGAAAGCAGTTGGGGTTTTGTTTTGGGCGAAAGAAAAGTGACATGGCGGAAGGTCCAGTCCTTGCGGCATCACCCATCCAGGTTTTTTCGCTGAGCATAGGGCCTGTTGCTTCAAGAGAACGCTACCACTGGCCGATAACCATAGGGTCACAGCGATCTTCCCTTCTCGCAGCCTCCATTCGTTATTGCAGTTCAAGAGAAATCGCTTGATAGCCTATGGCTAGTAGCTATCATCTGCGCGCCGTAAAGGGGTGAAAGCTGACGTTCATGCCATTCGGTTCTTTCTCTTAAATTGCCTGGAAATCTTCGATGCTGTCGTATCACCAAAAGAGTTTTCTGATCGTCGATGATTTTTCGGACTTCCGCAGTTCGGTCAGGTCGATGTTGCGGGAACTGGGCGTCAAAGATGTGGATACTGCCGACACTGGCGAACAGGCGCTGAAGATGTGTTCGCAGAAATCCTACGATTTCATCCTGCAGGATTTCCACCTCGGCGATGGCAAGAAGAACGGTCAGCAGGTACTCGAAGACCTGATGATCGAGAAGCTGATCAGCCATGAAAGTGTGTTTGTCATGGTCACTGCCGAGACCAGTCAGGCCATGGTGCTCAGTGCCTTGGAGCACGAACCCGACGCGTATCTGACCAAGCCTTTCAACCGGTCCGGTCTGGCCCAGCGCCTTGAGCGTCTGGAGCAGCGCAAGACATTGCTCAAGCCAATCCTGCAGGCCCTCGACCGTGGAAAACCGGTTGAAGTGCTCAACGCCTGCATTGCCCTGTGCAAGCAAGATATCCGTTACTCGCCGCTGTGCCTGCGCTACCGCGCCGATGCGCTGCGCGACTTGAATCAGAATGAGGCGCTGGAGCGTCTCTACGACAGCATCATTGCTGACCGTCCTCTGCCTTGGGCCTTTGCCGGGCTCGGCAAGTTGTTGTTCAAGCGCGGTCAGGTTGCGCAGGCTAAAGGCATCTATGAGAAAGCGCTGAAAGTGTTTCCGATGATGCCGTCGCTTTATGACGGCATGGCGGATGTCTTGGTGTCAGAAGGGGACACCAGGAACGCCCAGAAAGTATTGGAAGAAGCGATTCGCCTGTCGCCACTGGCGGTGCGTCGTCAGGCGCAGCTCGGCAAGTTGGCGATGGCTAACGAAGATTTTGATACTGCCTCCAAAGCCTACCGCCAAGCTGTTGCCCAAGGTGCGCAATCACGTTTCAAGGATGCTGAAAGCAACCTTGGACTGGCCCATGCCTTGATCAGCAAAGGTAGTGAAAAAGGCCTGGATACCCGGACCCGACTGGAAATCAATACAACGCTGAGTGCCGTGGCGAAGGAGAATCCATCCGACCCCGGTCTGCAAATCCGTGCGCGACTGATGAAGGCCACCAGTCTGTTGCTCAACGATGCCGAGACCGCCGAAAAGCTTACGGAGCAAGCGATGATGCGCCTCGATGGCATGGAGCAGTTCATGAGTGCCGAAGCGGCGCTGTTGGTAGCCAAGCAATTGCAGATGCTCGGGCAGGCTGACGCAGGTGCCTCGATGTTGAAGAACTGCGCGGAAATCTACGGTGATGATCCGACGGTCATGAAGGGCATTGCCAAACTGACCGACGACCCAAGCATTCTCAATTCGGGCAACGATGCTGCTGAGCTCAATCGTCAAGGCGTGCGCGTGTACAAGACCGGCAATCTGGTGGAAGCCCGGCAGGTGTTCCGTAAAGCCCTGATGCTGCAACCGAAGAACATCAGTATTGCGTTGAACATGGCCCAGGCACTGTTGCACGGCACTGATACCAGTGTCGCTTCCGCCGAACTTGAAGAATGTCGGACTTGCCTGAAAATGGTCGGTTTGATGCCTGACTCCGACGCTCGTTATCCGCGATATCAGAAGCTCAAAAGCAAGGCGTTTGGCGAATGAACGATAACCAGCAAACCCTGGACTTCTCCACGGTGATCGCTTCCACCGTGCACGATATGAAGAACTCGCTGGCCATGCTGATGCAGGCCCACAGCCAATGGTTGGCGAACCTGCCTGACCCGGCACGACATACCCCGGAGCAGGGCGTGATCGAGTTCGAGTTCGCTCACCTCAACGGCATGCTCGTGCAGTTGCTGGGCCTGTACAAGCTAGGCGTCAATCAGATGCCGCTGCAACCGGCCTATCACGAGCTCGATGACTTCCTCGAAGCGCAGCTGGCCTGTCATCAGGATGTGTTCGCCAGCCGTGGCATTGCGGCGACCTTTGAAGTCGATCCCTTGAGCCCGCTGGGTTTCTTCGACCGAGAGCTGATCGCTTCGGTGTTGGCCAACAGCATCAACAATGCGATTCGTTATGCCCGTCATGCGGTGTTGATCAGTGTCAGTGACGAGGCCGGGCAACTGGTGCTGACCGTCAACGACGATGGCGAAGGCTATCCCGCGGAGATGATCGAGCGTCAGGCGGACTACGTTCAAGGCATCAATCACAGCAGCGGCAGCACCGGGCTGGGGCTGTACTTTGCCGGACGAATTGCGGCATTGCATCAGCGCAATGGTGTCGGCGGACGCACGGAAATCAGCAACGGCGGCCCATTGGGTGGCGGCGTCTTCAGTCTCTATCTGCCCTGATCTTTTTTTTCGTAAAGCTTTTTGTTTGACGCTGCTTGATATTCCGAACACGCGGAGCCTATTTTGTACGGGTCGCCGTTCGCGGCTCGGACAATAACAAGGATTGCGTTATGACGACCGATGGCCTGAGTTCACTCGCGCAGCGATTGACGGGCATTGATGAGATTGAATGTGTCACGCCGGATTTGAATGGCGTGCCACGGGGCAAAGTGATGACCGCCGAGGGTTTCCTCGAGGGGCGGCGTTTGCAGATGGCGCGGGGTGTGCTGCTGCAATGCATCATGGGCGGATATCCGCCAGCGCGTTTTTATGGGAGTGATGACAGCGACCTCGCACTGGTGGCGGATCCCGCGCAGATCCACCGCTTGCCCTGGAGCAAGCAACCGCGAGCGTTCGCCATTTGCGATGCCGATGAGCTCAACGGTGAGAGCTCCAACCTGTCGACTCGCGGCCAACTCAAGGCGGTGATCAAGCGCTACGCGGCGCTTGGCCTGGCGCCGGTGGTGGCGACCGAACTGGAGTTTTTTGTCTTCGCGCCCAATCCTGATCCGACTCAGAACTTCCGGCCGCCAATAGGCCTGGATGGTCGTCGCGAGGATGGGCTATCAGCGTTCAGTGTCAGCTCCAATAACGGCTTGCGGCCGTTCTTCAGTGAAGTCTACGAATGCATGGCCGCGCTGGGTTTGCCTCGCGATACCTTCATGCACGAAATGGGTGTCAGCCAGTTCGAGATCAATCTGCTGCACGGTGACCCGCTGCTGCTGGCCGACCAGACATTTCTGTTCAAACATTTGCTCAAGGAAGTCGCGCTGAAACATGGCCTGACGGTAGTGTGCATGGCCAAACCGTTGGCACACACGCCGGGCAGTTCGATGCACATCCACCAGAGCGTCGTCGAAATCGGCAGCGGGCGTAACGTGTTCAGTGATGATGCCGGGCAGGAGACTGCGACCTTCCGGCATTTCATCGCCGGGCAGCAGGCCGCAATGGCGGACTTCACCGCGCTGTTTGCGCCGAACGTAAACTCGTATCAGCGCCTGTGCCATCCTTTTGCATCACCGAATAATGCCTGCTGGTCCCATGACAACCGGGCCGCAGGTTTGCGCATTCCGGCCAGTTCGCCGGTCGCTCGTCGGGTCGAGAATCGTTTGCCGGGGGCCGATGCCAACCCCTATCTGGCGATTGCCGCTAGCCTGGCAGCGGGGTTGTATGGCATAGAGCACAAACTGGAGCCGAGTGAGCCGATCCAGGGTGAGTTTGAAGTGCCGGACAATCTTTCATTGCCGTGTACCTTGCATGCCGCTCTTGAGCGTCTGAAACGTAGCCAATTGGCGAAGGAACTGTTTGGCCAAGAGTTCATCGAAGGCTACATCGCTTCGAAGACCCTGGAGTTGACCAGTTTCTATGATGAAATTACTCCCTGGGAACGGCGTGTTCTAGCAGCCCAGGCCTGACGAAATGTCGACATCGGGCTATCGTTTGCATAGCCCGTTTCTCACTGCAAGGAGCCGCTCGGAACGCCGATGCGCCAAATCTGGAAATCCTTTCGAGCGCTTTATTTCGCCTCGCTGATGATGTTGATCGGCTCAGGCCTGTTGAGTACTTACCTGGCATTGCGCCTGGCTGCCGATCACGTCGATAGCCTGTGGGTCGGTGCGTTGATGGCCGCCAACTATTTCGGCCTTGTGCTGGGCGGCAAGATCGGCCATCGGCTGATTGCCCGGGTCGGGCATATTCGAGCGTATTCCGCTTGTGCCGGGATCGTCGGTGCGGCGGTGCTGGGGCATGGTTTAGTCGATTGGCTGCCTGCGTGGCTGTTCCTGCGGGTGATCGTCGGTCTCGGCATGATGTGCCAGTACATGGTCATCGAAAGCTGGCTCAACGAGCAGGCGGATGCCAAGCAGCGCGGACTGGTGTTCAGCGGCTACATGATCGCTTCCTACCTGGGCTTGGTATTGGGGCAACTGATTCTGGTCATGCATCCGAGCCTGGGCCTTGAGCTGCTGATGCTGGTCGCGCTGTGCTTCACCCTGTGTCTGGTGCCGGTAGCCCTGACGCGACGCATTCACCCGGCGCCGTTGCATCCGGCACCGATGGAGCCGCGCTTCTTCATCAAGCGAGTGCCGCAATCGTTGAGTACGGTGCTGGGGGCCGGGCTGATCGTTGGCTCGTTCTACGGTCTGGCGCCGCTGTATGCCTCTCAGCAAGGCTTGTCCACGGAGCAGGTCGGTCTGTTCATGGGTAGCTGCATTTTTGCCGGGCTGTTGGTGCAGTGGCCGTTGGGCTGGTTGTCCGATCGCTATGACCGGGCGCTGCTGATCCGCTGTTTCGCGTTCAGCCTGGCATTGGCCGCCATGCCGCTGGCGATCATGAAGCAGGTGCCACTGGAGGTGTTGTTCGTCGCCGGGTTCCTCTGCTCATTGGTGCAGTTCTGCCTCTACCCGTTGGCGGTCGCGTTTTCCAACGACCACGTCGAGGGCGATCGCCGGGTTTCGTTGACAGCGATGCTGCTGGTGACCTACGGCGTTGGTGCGAGCATCGGACCGTTGGTGGCTGGCGTGCTAATGAAGCTGTTCGGCAGCCAGATGCTCTATGCGTTCTTCAGCTTTTTTGCGTTGGTGCTGGTGTGGCGAATTCGTCCGAAAGCCGTGACCAACCTGCATCAGGTGGACGATGCGCCGCTGCATCACGTCGCCATGCCAGACAGCATGTCGAGTTCGCCATTGGTGGCGGCACTTGATCCGCGAGTGGATGAGCAGGTGGTGCAGGATCAGATGCAGAATCCGATTCCTCCCGAGCCAGCGCCGGAACCGGAGCCGCCAACCGACACGCCGCCAGAGGATCCGGATTCGGGCAGGGAACAAAGTTTCACCGAAGCCAGGCCTTAACACTCAGGCATAAAAAAACGGGCAGTCACCGCGAGGGACTGCCCGTTTTTTATTGAAGCGTTGCTATCAGAGATCGTCTTTGTCGAAACGACGTGCTTCGCGTTGGAGCTGATAGACGAACCGCTCGACCTGCCGCTGCACCAGCCCGCTCATGTTGTGGAAGCGTACACCGGCGAAGGTGGTGGAGATTCTTTCTTCGAAGTGCAGATAGCGCAGTTCAACCGGAGCCGTCATCTTGCCGAAGGGCAGGGCGGCCGAGAACCGGTCATAGACTTGGCCCAGTTGCAGGCTGCCGGTGATGTCGCCTTCGAAGCGCAACTTGCAGCCGGTGGCGGAAATATCCAGCAGCTTGCCGCTGATCGGTGCCTTGAGCTTCTCGCCATCCAGGTCGACATTGACCAGTTGAGCCAGTTTCAATGCAGCGCGGAATGCATTGCGGCGCTGGTGGTAAACCACTTCGTCAGGCAGCGTGCCACGGTAGCAACGACCACCGCCGGACTCGTCGATGGTCAGCGGGCCATTGCTTTCCCAGGCGATACGCACGCCTTCATGGAAACCTTCGACCCTGAACGGTTCGCCGGCCAGCAGGTAGCGTTCGCCGTCACGGGGAATCATTTCGTCGAGGGCGATCGTGTTGCTGTCACGGTCTACGTCCACCAGATAGCTCTGGAAGCGCTGGCTGCGTTCGTGGAACGTGATGATCAGCGGGTCATGGCTTTCTTGCAGCTGGCGAAGGTTGCCGGAGATTTCCAGGGGCGTGCTGAGCACCTTGGGTGGCTGCGGAGAATCATCCGCATTTAAGGCATTGGACACGGTTAATCAATCTCCAGGCAAATTTTGACTACGGCTGGCCAGCATTTTGCCAGCATGTTTCGCGTCTTGATAGAGCGGGCTCATCGGCGGGCTCAAGCCTGACTGAGTGGGCGCGGTTTCACAAGCTTGGAAAATGTTCCGCTGGCATCATAGAGCGCTGGAGGCTCGCCGCCGGTAAGAATTTTCAGCTGGGTGGCCGTGGCGACCTGCTGTACGACGATCGACTGACCGTTGTTGGCATTGGCGGCCTGGCATTGGGTCAGGAGGTCGGTCAGCACATCGCTTTGTGCCAGCAACGCGTCGCCAACGCTGGACTGGCTGGCCAGTTGCTCCAGACCGCTGCGGTTGGTGGGCAGATTGAGGCTGGCGAGGATTTCGCTGCGCTTGCGGCCATGCTGTTCGAGCAAAATGATCAATGCCTGCTTCTGCGCCAGAATGTCTTCGAGCAGGTACATGTCGCGACCATGCAAGGCGAGCGACTCAGTACGCAGTAACTCCAGCAGTTGTTGCGCTGGAGCAAAATCATCGGTGATCAGTTGCAGTAGATTAGTGTCGTGCATGGCTGGCCTTGGGTTTTAAGCGTCCAAAAGCCTGGCGCGGGCCGTGGCCCTAGCGCTGGGCTTCGAAGTTGAGCAGTTTGCTGGCTACGCGGTTGCTGTCGACTTTATAGCTGCCATCGGCAATCGCTGCTTTCAACTCGGCCACGCGGGCTTTGTCGACGGCAGGCTGATCGCGCAGCGTATCAGTGACCTTTTGCAACTGTTGAGCCTCATTGCTGAGATGTACCGATTCCCCGCTAGTGACGGTGCTGGCCTGTTCGGCCGGGGTATTCAGCGGCGCGGATTTGCCGGAATCGGCGGTTTCCTTGGCAACGCTGGTACGTGTACTGCCCGTAAGTGACGAGGAGCTGTTCAAACGGCTGAAATCGATGACCATGATAAAAACCTCTGGGAATTTGGACGCTTGCCATGTTTTCGGCCATACCCCGAAAAACTTTAGGCTCATTTATCAATGAGCTTGCGCGCGCCAACGCTTGCCCTGCATGGGGCACAGTTTAGGGAACACCTTCGTTCGGCGCCACTCTCCAGAGAACTCTTACATCGACACTTCCACCTGGCCGGGCGCGGTGACTTGCGCCTTGATGACCCGTTGGGAATTGAGGTTTTTCACCCGGATCTGTTCGCTCATGCCGCCGTTGGACAGCGCTTCGCCGGGCATTTTCACGCTGAGCGTACCACTGCGGGCGGTAATGACTACCTGGTCGCCCTTGCGGATGACTTCAGCTTGTTCGAGGTGCACCAGGGTAATCACCTGATCGGCGACCATTGGTCGGGTAAGTCGTTGCCCGATCGCCTGGTCCAGGGAGGTGAGGTAACCCTGGGTGATCACGCTGATATCGCGCTCGCGCAACATGACATCTCCAGGCTCGACAATGCCGGTGCGCCGCAGCGGTCGGGTGGTGGTCACGACGTCGCGAAACAGGCGGACTTGAGCGGGTACGAAGACGGTCCAGGGCGATGTTCCTTCGCAGCGAACCTTGACCGTGACCCGGCCCAGCGGCTTGGCCGGACTCTCCAGCGTGGCTGTCAATTCCTTGTCGCACATCGGCATGCGCAAGCGGGGATCGAGCTGGTTGACCTGGATTTCGTAGCGACCTTCCGTTTGACTGGTAGCCAGATAGTCCTCTACGGTGAATTCAAGAAAGCCCTGAGTGACGCCGATAAGCATGTCAGGCAAGGTAACTGCGTCAGCAAGGGCAGGGCTGCCAGCGTTGAACAGGCAAACAGCCGCCAACGCACCAAGCCATTTGCGGCAGGGTGTGGTCAGGTGTCGGAAAAATGTCGGTTCTGTGTTCATAGAAAGATAAAAAGCAAGCGCCGTGCCGTTTAGAGATGAATGTGCGTCGCAACAACACTTAGCGTTGGTGTAGGAGTCTGGGCATGGCTGGTGTAATGGATTCGGTGAACCAGCGCACGCAACTGGTGGGGCAGAATCGCCTTGAGCTGTTGTTGTTCCGTCTCGACGGTCAGCAGCTGTATGGGATCAACGTGTTCAAGGTTCGGGAGGTGCTGCAATGCCCCCAACTGACGCTGATGCCCAAGTCCAGTCCTGTCGTGTGCGGCGTGGCGAATATTCGGGGGGCGACCATTCCGATCCTTGATCTGGCAATGGCGACCGGCTCCGGTGCTTTGAAGGACAAGAACAATCCCTTCGTGATCATCACGGAGTACAACACCAAGACCCAGGGTTTCCTGGTGCGCTCGGTGGAACGCATCGTCAACATGAACTGGGAGGAGATTCATCCGCCACCCAAGGGCACCGGTCGCGATCACTACCTGACGGCGGTGACGCGGGTCGACAACCAATTGGTCGAGATCATCGACGTCGAGAAGGTGCTGGCGGAAGTGGCGCCGACACCGGAAGCGATTTCCGTCGGCGTGGTGGATGTCGAAACCCAGCACAAGGCGCTGTCGTTACGCGTGCTGACGGTCGATGACTCGTCGGTGGCGCGCAAGCAGGTTACGCGTTGCCTGCAGACGGTCGGTGTCGAAGTGGTGGCGTTGAACGATGGCAAGCAGGCGCTTGACTACCTGCGCAAGCTGGTCGATGAGGGCAAGAAGCCGGAAGAAGAGTTCCTGATGATGATCTCCGACATCGAGATGCCGGAGATGGACGGGTACACACTGACGGCCGAGATCCGCAACGACCCACGCATGCAAAAGCTTCATATCATCCTGCATACTTCGTTGTCGGGTGTGTTCAATCAGGCGATGGTCAAGAAAGTCGGTGCCGATGACTTCCTGGCCAAATTCCGCCCTGATGACCTGGCATCCCGGGTAGTCAACCGGATCAAAGCAGCAGACATCAGCTAGGGGCGTTCGGCCCCTGGCAGTCAACACGATTTAAGAGGCGGCAGCATTGTCTACGGGTAATTTGGATTTCGAACAGTTCCGGGTGTTCCTGGAAAAAGCCTGTGGCATTTTGCTCGGTGAAAACAAGCAGTATCTGGTCTCAAGCCGTCTCAACAAGCTGATGGAACAGCAAGGCATCAAGTCCCTCGGTGAGCTGGTCCAGCGCATCCAGACCCAGCCGCGCAGCGGATTGCGCGAGATGGTGGTGGATGCGATGACGACCAACGAGACCCTGTGGTTTCGTGACACCTATCCGTTTGAGGTCTTGAAGAACAAGGTACTGCCTGAAGCGATCAAAGCCAGTCCCGGTCAGCGTCTGCGGATCTGGTCGGCGGCGTGTTCGTCGGGTCAGGAACCGTACTCGCTGTCGATGTCCATTGACGAGTTCGAGCGGACCAACATTGGCCAGTTGAAAATGGGCGTGCAGATTGTGGCCACCGATCTGTCCGGCACCATGCTCACCAATTGCAAGACCGGCGAGTACGACAGCCTGGCCATCGGTCGCGGCTTGTCGCCCGAGCGGTTGCAGCGCTATTTCGACCCGAAAGGGCCGGGACGCTGGGCCATCAAGGCGCCGATCAAGAGTCGTGTGGAGTTCCGCTCCTTTAACCTGCTGGACAGTTACGCGAGCCTCGGCAAGTTCGACATTGTGTTCTGCCGCAACGTGCTGATCTACTTCTCTGCCGAAGTGAAGAAGGACATCCTGTTGCGCATTCACAGCACGTTGAAGCCGGGCGGTTATCTGTTCCTCGGTGCGTCCGAAGCGCTGAACGGATTGCCGGATCATTACCAGATGGTCCAGTGCAGCCCGGGGATCATTTACCAGGCGAAGTGATGTAAAAGCGGCAGGTATAAAAACGGGAGTCCTCAGGGACTCCTTTTTTATGCCTGCCGCTTTTGCATCACGTAATTGGATGGACTCGCCCAAGCCGAGGCGTCAATGCGCCACGGTGGCAGTCTA
>NZ_JBSVXD010000196.1:0-10191 GCF_054070755.1 Pseudomonas sp. SDO5591_S426
TCAAAAGATCGCAGCCTTCGGCAGCTCCTACTGGTGATGTGTTCATAACCGCCGTAGCATCGCCACATTGTTCACCCGAGGTGCCTATGCTGATTCCCCACGACCAACTTGAAGTCGACACCCTGACCCGCCTGATCGAGGACTTCGTGACCCGCGACGGCACCGACAATGGCGATGACACGCCGCTGGAAACCCGCGTTTTACGCGTACGCCAGGCATTGACCAAGGGCCAGGCCTTGATCGTCTTCGACCCGGAAAGCGAGCAGTGCCAGTTGATGCTCAAGCACGATGTGCCCAAGCATTTATTCGACTGATTTTTTCTTTCGCGGCACTTTGCGCTGGATCCGGTCGTAGATCTCGGACCGGTGCACATCGACGCTCTGCGGCGCCTCGACACCAAAACGCACGCTGTTACCGTTGACGCCAACGACGCGGATGGAAATGGTGTCACCGATGGAAATCAGTTCACCTACAACACGACTGAGTACAAGCATGGCCTTGGTCCTACAGGGTTACCGGACCTTGAAGATGCCCGGCGTCGGCCGGGCCTTCAAGACAAGGACGGTAATCCAGACCGAACTGACAGCCCACGACCAGCCTCCTGACGGAAATGCCCTACAGATCGGCTGAATGTAGGAGCGAGCCTTCAGGCTGCGGAAAAACGCGGACCGAACAGGATCACGCTCGCACCGATCACGCACAATGCCACGCCGATCCAGTCCGAACCCAGTGGACGAATGCGTTCGACCACCGCCAGCCAACCAATCGACGCGATGATGTAGATACCGCCATAAGCGGCATAGGCGCGCCCGGCGTAGGTGGCTTCAATGCGGGTCAGCAACAACGCGAACACGGTCAGGCTGAGCAGTGCCGGCACCACCCACCAGGCACTTTTGCCCTGGCGTAGCCACATCCAGAAAGCAAAACATCCGGCGATTTCGAACAGCGCGGCGAGGAAAAACCACAAGTAGTTGAGCATGCGAACGTCTCGCGAAAGTGGCCGATGGCGGCCACCCTAACTATGCAGTCGCTCGCGGGCAAGTTCAGCTTGCGGATTGTTTAGCCTTGGCGCGCATCTTGTCGGCCATCAGCGTCATTTCGTTGTAGAGCAGTTGCGGGTTCTTCTGCTTCAACGCCCAGGCCATGCGCCCCTGTTCGTGGGGCAGGATCATGAACTCGCCGGCGGCGACCTGCTGGTAGATGTAATCGGCAATGTCGGCCGCGGTGATCGGCGAACTTTCCAGCAACTTGCCGACCTGGGCCTTCATGGCCGGCGTCGGGCCACGGAATGAATCCAGCAGATTGGTCTGGAAGAACGACGGACACACCACGTGCACCCCAACTTCCTGGTGCGCCAGTTCGATCAGCAGACTTTCGGACAATGCCACCACGCCGGCCTTGGCCACGTTGTAGTTGCTCATCGCCGGACCTTGCATCAATGCAGCCATCGACGCGATGTTGATGATCTTGCCTTTGCTCTTTTCCAGGAGTGGCAGGAACGCCTTGCAGCCCTTGACCACGCCCATCAAATTGATCGCGATCTGCCAGTCCCAGTCCTCCAGGGACAGTTCACTGAAGAACCCGCCCGAGGCCACGCCCGCGTTGTTGACGATGACATCGATGCCGCCGAGCTTCACTTCGCAAGCCTGGGCAAACGCAGTCAACTGACTGTAATCGCGCACGTCGCAACGCTGGATGAAACCGTCGCCGCCCGCTTCGCGCACCAGTTTCAGGGTTTCCTGCAGACCGGGCTCACTGACGTCCGACAAGGCCAGTTGCCAGCCTTCACGCGCCCAGCGCAGCGCGATTTCGCGACCCAGGCCCGAGCCTGCGCCAGTGATCATCATGCGATTTTGCATAGCAAACAGCCTTGTTGTTCCGGGGAAGATGCGTCGAGTGTAGCGAAGGATATTGCCCGACCCACGCTCCATCAGATTGCTGAATGGCCCGAGCAAACCGCCGGAACGGCTGAATCAACTAATGAAATAAGTAATCGAATGGGCGCGGGATCGAAAAACATCAAAAAAACTTGGAATTTTCTTTCACTCGTGACGGTCGGAAATTTTAAGCAGCTCGAATTAATGACATTCCCGCTGACTGTTAACGGCTAAGTCATTCCTGAACTCTTACAGCAAGGAAACAGACATGGGCACAATTCTTCTGATCATTTTGATCCTGTTACTGATCGGTGGTCTGCCGGTCTTCCCGCACTCCAGAAGTTGGGGTTATGGCCCGTCCGGTATCATCGGCGTGGTGTTGGTGGTGATACTGATTCTGTTGTTACTCGGCAAGATATGACGATTTAACCGGCAAAAAAAAAGAGGCCCTTGAAGGGCCTCTTTTTTATTGCGTCGCTATTTAGTCCGGCGTGCCGTCGACCACACCGGCGGTGTTGTCGAGCAGGCTCTTGGTCGCCGTTTGCAGGAACGCTTCGAGCTTGGTTTTCAGCTCGGCGGTACGCGGAGCATCCGGCACCACTTCAGCGTGCGGCTTGGCACCCAGTTCATAGCGGTACATCTTCGGCGCCATGTCCTTGTCCCGTGGCAGTACCAGAATCTGGTCAGCAGTCACGATGGCCGTGGTCTGTTCGCTGCCCGACGGCTTGATCACGCCAAAACCGGTATCGCCTTCAGGCAGGTTGAGCAGGTCGCGACCCCAGCACTGATGACGCACTTCGCCACCCAGACGACCCATGATGGTCGGCACGATGTCGATCTGCGTGCCCACGGTGTGGTCAAGCTTGCCGAATTTTTCCTGGATGCCCGGTGCAATCAGCAGCATCGGCACGTTGAAACGACCCAGGTCCATTTCGGTGATCTGACGTTCGTTGCCGAATCCATGGTCGCCGACAACGACAAACAGGGTTTCCTTGAAGTACGGCTCCTTGCGAGCCTTCTCAAAGAACTGACCCAACGCCCAGTCCGAGTAACGCATGGCGGTCAAGTGCTCGTTCAGACTGCCGCGATCGGTTACACGCTCGACCGGCAATGGCGTCGGCAAAGCATATGGCGTGTGGTTGGACAGGGTTTGCAGCAAGGCATAGAACGGTTTCTTGTCCTTGCCGTCGCGGGCTTTCAGTTCAACCAGACCACGGTCGAACATGTCCTGGTCGGACACACCCCAGGTCGGGTCGGAGAACACCGGGTTAACGAAGTCGTTACGCCCGATGAAATTGGTCATGCCCTGGTTGCTGAAGAAACCCGACTGGTTGTCCCAAGCGAAATCGCCGTTGTAGACGTACACGTCGTCGTAGTCACGGGCGCTGAGCAACTGCGGCAGGCCCGACAACTTGTGGCTGCCTTCCGGCGTCTGCATCAGGTATTCGAAACCCGGCAGGTTCGGGAAGCACGCCATGGTGGCGAACATGCCTTGGTGGGTGTGAGTACCGTTGGAGAAGAAACGGTCGAACAGCAGGCCTTCCTTCGACAGTTGATCGAGGTATGGCGTGATGTTGCCGGGAGCGCCCAATGCGCCCACCGAGTGACCCGCCATGCTTTCCATCAGGATCACAACGACGTTCTTGATCGGCAGGGTCTTGTCGGCCGGTGGCGTGTAGTCGCGGCGTACCGCGGCAGTTTCGCCATCCACCAGTTTGTCGTCCTTCATCACCAGCATGTCGCGCACAGTCTGCTGCGCCATCGGTTGCGGCAACGTGGCTTTCCAGATGTTGTCGCGATCTTCGGACATCCGGCTCTTCGCCGCCGCCACCAGGGACAGCGTACCGTTGAGGCCCAACTGGTTAGCGAAGTTGGAGTCGGTGGTGTAGACGTCACCCCAACGCATCGGCGGACCCTGGCGCAAGGTGCCACGAGCCGCGACCACGCAGATCAGCAGGCAGACCACGAACACCACGGCGCGCGTGTACCAAGGGGCAACCTGCCGGGTGCTGATGCTACCGCCGCTGAAAGGACCACGAGGACGGGTCGCACGGTCGGCGCCCTTGAACGCCAGGCTGAGAATCCAGGTGCCCACGGCCCAGGCCAGCAGGTAACGAACCACCGGGAAACCGTACCAGAGCATGCTCATCACGGTTTTCGGGTCTTCCTTCACATACTGGAAGACCAGGCCGTTCAGGCGCTGGTGGAACTCACGGTAGAAGTCCATCTCCATCAGGCCGAGGAACAGCGCAATGCTGGAAGCAATGGTCAGCCAGAGACGGAAGAACCCACGCGCCGCCATGGCCCGGGCACTGAACAGAGCCAGCAGCAACGGAATGCTGAGGTACACCACCAGACGCAGGTCGAAACGCAGGCCGTTGGCAAATGCCTCGAAAAAGGTCGAGGCCGGTGTATCGAGGATCATTTCGCGGTTGTAGACCAGCAGCGCGAGGCGCAGTGCGGAAAACATCACCATCATGACCAGAGCGCACAGCAGCGTGTAAGCCAGATGCGATTTGACGGTCGGTTGCAGCAAGCGACTCGAAGCTCGCTGCTGACTCAGGGCGTCCGGGATTGCCATGTCGTTTTAGGACCCATTGGAAGTTGAAGTTTCAAAAATACAGCGGCGCCTTGCCCTCTATTGGCCAGTACTCGGCCCTGGGGTTTGCGCGGTGCGCAAATGTTGCACGATCAATCGCGGCATTGCCATTGATTACTGTTCTGTCATGCCGGCGCGGGCGAATTGTCTTGGAGGCTTTGTGAAAATTTTGTGCAACGCATATCTGGAAACACAATAAAGGCTTCAGATCGAATTCAGGATCAAAAGATCGCAGCCTTCGGGAGCTCCTACATTGGAACATTTCGTCGTAGGAACTGCGGAGTGCAACGAGGCTGCGATCTTTTCCACCAGGCAGGGAGTGGACGCGCAGCAGATCGGAGGCGATACGCCCAGCGTTTACTTCTCGGCCCGCGCCTTCAGAGCTTTGAGGGTATTGAACGGCGCATCCACCACAAACTTGTTGGCAACCATCGAAGGAATACTGCCACCCGGCTCAGTGTGAACCTGATAAGTCACTTCAATCTGATCGCCCTTGGGAACGAACTTCCAGAAGCCATCCACTTTGGTAACCCGCACAAAACCTTTTTCTTCGGGAATGTACTTGGGCACGCCTTCAAGTTTGCGGGTCAGGCTGCCATCGGCGCCTTCAACGGTCGTGACATGCAGCACCGAATCACGGGGGGTAACCGGCCACGGAGTATTGAATTGGGTGTAAGTCCAGCTCTGGTCACCTTCATGCTTGAGCAACTTCTGGCTCTTGCATTCGTGAATCCAGGTGCAGGCGCCGGCTACGTCTTCCTGCAGCGCGCGCAGCTTGGCCATGGTGGTTTTCATCAGGGTGACACCCTGGTAGGCCTTGTAGTCGGAACCCGGCACTTCACTCAGGGAGACCTTGATGCCGTCTTCGTTCTTGGCGACTTTCCAGTCTTCGGCCTGTGCAACCGAAGTGGCCAATACAGCCGTCAAACCACACAGCACAGCGATACGATGCAGCGAACCCATAATGTTATTCCTTATTGTTGAAGTTCCGTTCGTTGACACATTACGCCGCCGTCATTTGCTCCCACCAGCCAATCAGCCTGATGGCCTCTTCACTGCTGCTGCCACACACCTCAACGTCAGCCTCGAATGCTGAACACACCGCTGGACGCTCCGGCTGACCGAAAATGTTGCACAGGTTATCGGCAGACAATTGCAGGCAACGTTCCCCGGCGGGCTTGCCGTTGGGCATACCGGGAATGGGTGAACTGATGGATGGGGCAATGCAACAGGCGCCACAGCCTTCACGGCATTTCATGACGACGAGCTCCTCGCGACGGGCGATGTGTTAAAGGACGGGGCACAGAGTAACCGCTAAAACAGTTGTTTTAAATTACCGAGCCACGGGTTTTTACCTGCAAACGGCTGTGACCGGGCAGTCTCCGACAAAGCGTCTATCCAGCGTATCGTGATTAGCGTCAACTTATCGCTTGAACTCAAATTCCAGCGCTGCACCGTCGACTTCACGGCGTTCTTCATTGCGTAACTGCAACTGCATTTCGTTGCTGATCAAACGACCGTTGAGCTGGAACCCGCTGCTTTTGTCACCGAACATCTGCGGCAACACGGGGTCGCGCTTAGGCAACGGTACAGTACCGACGGGATCAAGCTCCTCAACCATATCCTTGGGCAGGCTCAGATCCAGATTGGCGGAAGGGAGTTGGGTTTTCACCACTTCACTGGCCGGTTTCGACTTGGAGGCAGTCGGCGGGCGCTTTTTCACCGAAGCCGCTTTCTGCTTGACCGGTGCAGTTTTTTTCACGGGCGCCGCTTTTTTCGATGGCGTGCTCGCTGTCGGTTTTTCTTGAGCAGAAGCGGCCAGAACGGATACCGGCTGAGCGCTGATGAACAGGCAGATCAACAAACAGGTGGCAGAAAAAATCGATTTCATGGATCCAACGGCGCATATCGCGCAATCGACAGCGGGGCCATATGCTCGCCTGTTGCAGGCGCCAAGACAAGCTCGGGCAGGATTAACCTGCCCGCCACATCAAAAGCCGCCGGCCATCTCCTGGCAAAGCTGGGTAGCCAGCATGCCCAAGGTCATCAAGGCCCGATCAGCTTCACGATTCCACGGGATGCCGCAGTTCAACCGGATGCAGTGATTGAATTGCTCGGTGTTACTGAAAATCAGCCCCGGCGCAATGCTGATGCCCTGCTGCAGTGCGCGCACATGCAATTCCTGGGTATTGACCCTTCCCGGCAGGCTCACCCACAAAATGAAGCCGCCGGTAGGCCGCGTCATTTGCGTGCCTTCGGGGAAATATTGCTGCACCGCCAACTGGAAGGCGCTGAGGTTCTTGCGATATTCCTGGCGGATGAAACGCAAATGCCGATCGTAACCGCCGTTTTCCAGATAGGCGGCAATGCCCATTTGCGTGACGCTGCACGCCGAATGGGTGCTGAAAGTCTGCAAACGCTGGATTTCCTGCTGAAACTTGCCGGCAATCATCCAGCCGATGCGCACACCCGGCGACAGGGTCTTGGAGAAGCTCGAGCAATAGATCACTCGATCCAGCCGATCGTAAGCCTTGAGCGCCTTGGTGCGACCCTGCTCGAACATCAGTTCGCCGTAGATATCGTCCTCGACAACCTGGATGTCGAAGTCCGACGCCAGGCGCAGCAGTTGCTTCTGCCGCTCTTCGGGCATGGTGCCGCCCAATGGATTGCTCAGACGCGTGGTCAGCACCAGCGCCTTGATCGACCACTGGTTGGCCGCCAGTTGCAGGGCTTCGAGGCTCATGCCGGTAGCCGGATCGCTGGGGATTTCGATGACCTTGAGCCCCAACAGATCGGCCAGTTGCAGCAAACCATAGTAGGTCGGCGACTCGGCTGCGATCAGGTCACCCGGCCGGGTCAGCACCCGCAGAGACATTTGCAAGGCATCGACGCAACCGTGGGTGATCACCACTTCCGACGGATCGACCACCACACCGGCATCGCGCATGCGGATCGCCACTTGTCGGCGCAAAGGCTCGAAACCGGGGCTGAACATGTAGCTGAAGGCACGCGGGCTATGGAAACGGGTGACTTTGGCCAATTGCTGATGCAGCGCCCGCACCGGAAGATAGTCGACGCTCGGCACTGCGGCGCCCAATGGGAACACGCCCTCGCGACGAGATTCGACCAGAACCTGTTGAATGATGCTGCTGCGAGTGACCAGGCCCGGACGCTCGACTCGAGCAATATCCGGAGTCGGCGCAGTCAGGGCCGGCGTCTGGTGCACGTAGTAGCCCGACTGCGGCCGGGCACGGATCAGCCCTTGATCTTCAAGATTGGCATACGCCTGTAAAACCGTGGCATGGCTGACGTTGAGCTGCGAACTCATCTTGCGCACCGAAGGCACGCGCTCGCCCGGTTGATAGACACCACGGCGGATGTCTTCGGCCAGTTGCTGAGCAATACGTTGGTAGAGCAAGAGGTTGGTCATGACGCAGCACTCGATTTCACAGGCATTTTATTCTTGTCGGAAACGATACCGGAACAGTTTAGAAGTGTACTGGGACAGTTGCCACAATAGTCGACAGTACAGTGCAGTGTCAGCAAAAACTGTACTGTTTTGCGAGGTATTTGGCAGGCGTAAAAAAACCCGGCGCTGTCCAGGCAGGCCGGGTTTTCCAGTAACGCGCCCCTTAGCGGGCGGCGCCGAGCTGGCCTTTTTCGTCGGAGAACACAATTTCCACCCGGCGGTTCTGTGCGCGTCCACGCTCGGAAGCGTTGGCGTCCACCGGGTATTCATCGCCGTAGCCTTCGACCTGAATGCGTTTGTCGTCGATACCCAAGTCCATCAACACATCCGCCACCGACTGCGCACGGTCACGGGACAACTTGAGGTTTTCCTGTTTGCCACCGGTACTGTCGGCATAACCTTCGATGCGCACCACACGTTTGGGGTTGAGCTGCAGGAACTGCACGATCTTCAGGACGACGCGGTTAGCCGAGCTTTTCAGCTCCGCTTCACCGGTGTCGAACAGCACATCACCAAGCGTCATCACCAGACCGCGATCAGTCTGAGTGGTGGCCAGTGCCACAATCTGCTCTTCGATCCATTTGCCCTGCTGTTGCACGCTGAGCAGCTTGGACTCACGCAAGGCCAATTGCAGGCGCTGACGCTCCAGTTCGAGTTTCGCGGCGCGCTCTTCGTTGAGCACCTGATTGGTGTGCTCCCGGGCGATTTCGCTGTAGCGCTGACTCAGGTAAGCGTAATGCGCCACATCCGAACCACTGCCCCAGTAGCTGGACAAGCGATCGGCACGCGCGAGGGATTCACCGGCGCGGATCACGTCCTTGGGCGCGATACGCAGCACGTTGGAGTCTTCCTTGACCTTCTGGAAGTCGGTACCGGCCTGTTGCAATGCTGCCTCGCCGCGCTGACCGGCACAGCCATAGAGACTCGCGCAGCCCAACAGGAGCAAACCACCGATTACTGTGGACTTGAGGCTCATTGGGCGTCCCCCAGTTGCTTGCGCAGGCGGGTGATGCGGGTATTGAGCACGTTTAGCTGTTCCTCACTCTTGAGGGTCAGGACTCGGGCTTCAGCCAGACGCGCATCCAGCTCGGCCTGCTCGGCCCGCATCCGCGCGTTCTTGTAAGACTGGTCAGCCATGCTGCCCTTGGCCCGGTTGTATTTGTCTTCGGCCAGTTTCATTTCCGGCACTTCATCGGCAGTAGCGCCAACAGCCTTGGCTTGCTCGACGGCCTGAGCGGTCAGGCGCATTTGTTCATTCGGCGCCGGATCGGCTGCACAACCCGCCAGAGCCAGAACGGCCAGGGCAGCGAAAAGAGGTCGAATACTCACAAAAAATCCCTACTGTTTTGGGGCACTGACAGGTTGCTTCTGCTGCGCATTCCAACGCTCGATATTGCGTTGCAGTACAGCCTCCGTCAGTCCGGACGCGGGCAATTCTGTCATCTTTTTGGCCAGCTGTCCGCGCAACCACGGATCGTTGCAGGCAGAGTTATGGGAAAGCGCCAGAAACAACCCCGGCTTGTCGACCGGTTGCGCACGGGCGATCAAGTCATTGGCCATGCCCAGTGTCTGCGCCATTGCCATACCCGAGTAACGTCCGGCGAGGACAAATTCCACTTCACCCAAGAGCAATTTCTGAAAGGCCTGGGTGAGATTGGGTGTACGGGTGAGGGACAATTGCTGCTCGGCAAATGTGCCGAATGCCGAGGTCAATCGAGACTTTTCCGACAAAGCGCCGGGATGGCCGTGCAGATCCTGTACGTCGTTGTAGACCAGTGGCGAGTCTTTACGGGTCCAGACCAGGTAATCGTTTTCCAGCAACGGAGGATGAATGTAGTCGAGGGACTCCAGCTCACTGACCGTCAAGCTGGCGTCGGCCAGCATGTCCATGCGCCCATTGCGCACCTCGTCCAAGGACTGGGAGCGTTTACCGGCGTAAAGCAGTTCGACCTTCAACCCCAACTCCCCCGCCACTTGCTGTAACAGATCGGCACTGGCGCCGATCAAGTGCTTGGGATTTTGCGGGTCTTGCCACAGATACGGAGGCGCATCCGGGCTGCCGGTGACCACCAGGCGTTCGCACTTGCCCGCCGCGATCGATAGCGTCGGCAACAGCGCCAACCCCAGCAAGCTCCACGCAAGACGCAGATCCATGGCAATACACTCCACTCAAACCGGTTATGTCTCTTGTAGGAGCTGTCGAGTGAAACGAGGCTGCGATCTTTCCGACTTCACTTGAGTATCAA
>NZ_JBSVXD010000197.1:0-10049 GCF_054070755.1 Pseudomonas sp. SDO5591_S426
TGGCGCGACGCTCAAAGTCAAAAGATCGCAGCCTTCGGCAGCTCCTACAGCTCTCAATCAACCAATGTGCAGGCCATGACCACCGCATCCTCACGCCCACCGACCGCCGGGTAGTAATCCCGACGCCGGCCGATCTCGTTAAAGCCATAGCGCTCATACAACTTGAACGCCGCAGTATTGCTGTCGCGCACTTCGAGGAAACACTCCCGGGCGTTAGCCTTGTAGGCAATCGACATCAAGTGCTCCAGCAGCGTCAAACCCAGGCCGCGGCCCTGATTTTCCGGCTTGACGGTGATGTTCAGCAAATGCGCCTCATCGAGGATGATCTGCACCACACCGTGGCCGACCTGCTGCTGCCCTTCAAACATCAGCCAGATCTGGTACTTGCCCAGCCCATCGAGAAAAATCCCGCGGGTCCACGGGTGACTGTAGGCGGCGTATTCGATCTTCAGAACAGTTTCCAGGTCCGCCTCGGTCATCGGGCGGAACGATACAGCCTCACTCATTCGATTCTTTCCAGCGCGCCATCAGCCGACGCATGGCTTGCCAGACATCAGCCTTACGCTGTGGCTCTTCCATTAATAATTCCAGGCCCGGCAAGGCCCAGACCGAACCCAGGCCTTCGACCTGCAGTTCACGGTTGTAGGATTCGGCATCCGCCTCACCGGCAAAGCGCACCGCCGGCAGGCCGATCAGCCACAGGCAGACGCACGGTGCATCTTCCAGCCTCGCCGAAAGAAAACCCTGGACGAAATCCCGAGCCGATTCCGGCCCTTGATCCATGTTGCCCCGCACCAGCAGCGGCCAGCGCACCGGCTCGCCGATGATCTGCGGGCTGTCCGGCAGACCGGCGGCGCGCAGCATGTCCTTGAGCAACAGATAAGCGGGATCACGGGTCTGGAAGGTTTCGCCTGTGGGTAACTCCACCAGCAGCAGGCAACGCCCGGCGCGCAGCAATTGCAGGGCGAAACGTGGCGGCGGTATCGGCGCAGGTTTGGCGACGATCGGCGCCTCTTCGGCTTCCTCGACCGCTTTTGCACCGGAGCGGCTGCTGGCCAGTGATGGCCGTGGCACTTCGATTTTCGCCCGTTCGGCGGGTTTGACTACCGGCGCCACAGGCGTTTCAGCCACGGCAACAGGTGCGACCGGCGCGACGACTACCGGCTCGGGCATCTCCAGCAGCTCGGGCCGCGACGGCGCGGCAAAGGGCAATTCGGTGCGCGGCAGCCAGTTGACCACCTGCATGGCGTTCAAATAAGCGCGACGACGGGACTCGATAAGCAAAGGTCGGCCACTTGTGGATAACTAAAGTGCGCTGATTCTACCGCCCTTCGCACAAGATCGCCCGCTGTTGATCGATGCACTTTACCGAAAAGAAGCCGACAGTCCGTCCCGAGAGTGAATCGCATCGCCTTCGATGCAGTACAATCGCGGCTTTTAATCGCCAACCAGCCGGCCATTCCGATGATCGAACCCAAGCGCGTCTTGCGCGCCCTCGCTGAACACTGGGCACTTCTGGAGCCACTGTGCGAGCACTTCGACCAAGGCACCCTGAGCCTCAACGAATTGCGTTCACAGTTGGCCGCCCAGCAACTCGACAGTACGCCGCAGGACATCACCAGCCTGCTGGACGTGTGGATTCGCCTCGACATTCTGGTTCCCGTGGCGAAAAGCCCGAACCGTTTCGAGCTCAATGCGCAGATTCACGACTTCCTCGCCTATCTGCGCCGTGAACACCGTCTGGGCCTGTGCCTGGAAATCGAAGCCTACCTGCGCCACCTTGAGCGCTTGGCCGGTTACATCCAGGACGCCTTCGATATCCGCGACGGCAATGATCTGGCCCGCCAGTTGCGCCTGCTCGACATGCGCGTGCGCGACGTGCTGAAAAAACTCGACAACGACGAACAGGCACTGATAGCCGTCGCCGAACGGGCGAAAACCAGCGACCGGCAGATTCCGCTGCGTCAGCGTTACGCTGAAGTGCTGGCGACCTGGGACGAATACGTCGAGCCGATGATCGATCTGGTGAACGCCGACGGCGCCTTCGAACAAGGCGTGCGCAAGGTCGAAACCGTGCTGCTGAAGATGCTCAGCGAGCAGCAGAGACTTGGCCATCTGGTCGATGACGACATGCTGCTGCGCACCCACGCTCGCATCCTCGAAATGCAGACCAGCGCCCAACTGACCTTGCGTCATGCCCGCGAACTGCTGCTGCCGCTGCGTGAAGAAGCGCGTCGGCACAATGCCGTGACCCGTGGAGCGGCGCTGGCGCTGTCGATGATTCGGCGCAAGGGCATCGACGCCGTGCCGCAAGCGGCCATGCCGATGTTCACCCGGCCACAAAGCACCTTCCTCGGCAGCGCCAGTCAGGTCGAGGCCTACGTTTACGCGCTGGCACGTTTCGAACCGAAACCCGCGCGATTCCCCAAGGCGCACAAAACCCACAAGGGCGGCGAAGCCCCGCGCGCACCTCGCACGGTTCGGGAAATGCTCGAACGTTGCGAAGATGCCCTGCCGATGCCGGACCTGATGACCTGGCTGCTGGAGCAAGAACCGGACGGCGCTACCGACGAATTGCTGTACTGGTTCTCGCGCCTGTCCCGGGAAAAACGCTTCAAGCGCGAGCGCCTGGAACGTCGCGACTACTTCACACACGAGCATCAGGTCAGCCTGCGCTCCTTCGCCCTGCTCTCGGCGGGCGACGATGCCACCGAGAATTCTGCGAGCATCCCACATGCATCTTGATCTATCCGAACTGTCCCAGCTGGCGCCGATCTTTCGCGAGCTGTTCAAGGGTTACCACGTCAGCCGTCGCGATCCGGAGCTGTACGCACAGCTGTCGAACTTCCAGGACCAGTACCGCACGCTGTTCAAGGCCTTGGGCTTTGAGCTGGTCTGTGACACCCGTGGTTTCTACTACTTCGTACCGGACCTCGCCGCCGCTGCGGTGAACAAAACTGCGCAACGTCTGGCGCTGTTCACCTTCATCCTCGTCGAGCACCTGGCCGATCAGGGCCGCGATCCGATCGCCGTGCTCGACGGTGGCAGCCTCGGCCGCGATGAATTGCCGTCGCTGCTGGAGAAGTACCGCGACCTGTTCATCCAGGCCGAAGTGCAAACCCAGGACGAACTCGAAGAAAAGATCATGCGCCGCATGACCCAGCTCGGTTTTGCCAGCGAAGAAAACGGGGTCTACCGTTTCCTGCCGCCGATGCACCGATTCCTCGACGTCTGCCTGTCGGTTCAGCAGGACCGTGATCTGGCTGCCAGCCTGCACAGCGTATTGCCGCTGCCGGTACCGGTGCTGATCGACGAAGACAGCGACGAAAAACTGCTGGAGACCGACGACCCGCTGGACCTCAGCGAATTCGATGGTGAAAGCGAAGAAGACGCCCTGGCCCGCGCCATCGCCGAAGAACAGGAGCTCGACGCATGAGCAAGGAACGTTACGGCATCCGCCGCTTTGCCCTTCTGAACACCGCCGGCTACAGCCTCGGCCTGTTCCCGCTGGAAGAACCGCTGTCGGTCTACGGCGCGAACAACCTCGGTAAATCCGCCTCGATCAACGCCTTGCAGTTCCCGATCCTGGCGCGCATGTCGGACATGAGTTTCGGCAAGTACAGCCTGGAACAATCCCGGCGCTTCTACTTCGCCTCGGACACCAGCTACATTTTGGTCGAAGTGAACCTGCCCCACGGGCCGCATGTGATCGGCGTGGTCGGTCGCGGCCCGGGCGGTGGTTTCGGTCACCAGTTCTTTGCCTATGCCGGCAAACTGGACCTGGCCCACTACCAGAAAAACGACACCTGCCTGCGCCAAAAAGAGCTGTTCACCAACCTTGAGCGCGAAGGCCTGAAAGCCTACGAACTCAAGCCGGATGAACTGCGCCGCTTGCTGGTTGGCGGTCACACGTCGATTCCGCTGGACCTGACGCTGATCCCGCTGCGTTCCACCAGCGAGCAGAGCCTGAAAACCTTCCGCGCACTGTTCATCAACCTGCTGCACATGCGCGAAATCACCGCGGCCAAGCTCAAGCAGCTGTTCCTCGATGCGTTCGAACACAGCCTGCGTTCCGGTAGCGTCGATTACATTGCCGCGTGCGAAGAAGCCTTCCGCGATGTACGACGCATGGAGCAGGACTACAACTCGCTGGTCGCCGCTGGCCCGTTGGTCGAAGCCTTGGCCAACGGCGTCAAGCAACGCGACATCCTGCGCGGCAAGCTGCACCGGATCTCGCCGCTGCTCGATTCGCTGCTCGGCACGTGGTCGGACTACGCCAGCGCGCGCAAGGAAGAGCTGACCATTCAGGCCGAGCATTACCGCAACGAACAAGACGCGCTGCAAAACGATCAGCGCGGCGGCACTCAGGAGCTGATGCGTCTGGAGCGGGAAATCACCGGCATCCAGCGCTGGCTCGGCGAACTGTCGGTGCTCAAGCATCGCTTTGCCCTGGTCGATGACGTCAAGGTGCTGGAACAGCAACTGCTCGCCGCCAAGGATGCGCACGACGAATTGGCCGGTGCACTGGCACAGTCCCGTCAGTTCAGCGCCGAGGATCTGGAAGAACGCCTGCGCGATCTGGAAAAACGCCTGAAGTCGGTCAAGCAGCAACTCGATCATGCCGACAACAATAGCTATGCACGTCTGCGCGAAGAGTTCTCGCAGCAAGACGTCGAGCGTCTGATGCGCCTGTTCAACAGCGCGCTGTTCAGCCTGCCATTGGGCGAACATGGCATCACCCTCGACGAGAACGGCGACTGGGTGAAGTCCGTTGAGCTGATCCTCGACGGCTTCAAAGGCGAGCGTTTCGAAGTGCCGGGCCTGTCGATCGACATCTCGCACATCGAGCCGCCAGCTCTGCAAGCCTTGGCGGACCGCGCTGCCTTGCGCGATCAGAAAGAGCGTCTGGACAAAGAACTCAAGCAGCTGAAAACCCAGCAAGCCGTGGCCGCCGACCGTGCCGCGAGCAAGACCCAGACCGAAGCGCTGTACCAGCAAGTGCTGGACGCGCAGAAAGCCCTGGAAGACTTCCGTCGCGCGCAAACCCTGAGCGCCGAAGAAGGCGACAAGCTGGAACAACTGGCGCAGATGGAAGCCGCACAGGACGAATTGAAGCGCTCCAGCGATGCCTTCACCGAACGCGTCCAACAACTGTCGGCCAAGCTGCAACTGGTCGGCCGCCAGATCGGTGACATGGAAGCCAAGCAACGCACCCTCGACGACGCCCTGCGCCGTCGGCAGTTGTTGCCGGCAGACCTGCCATTCGGCACGCCATGCATGGACCCGATCGACGACTCGATGGACAATCTGCTGCCGCTGCTCAACGACTATCAGGACAGCTGGCAAGGCCTGCTGCGCGCCGATGGCCAGATCGAGGCGCTGTATGCGCAGGTCCGCCTCAAGGGCGTGGCCAAGTTCGACAGCGAAGACGACATGGAGCGTCGCCTGTCACTGCTGATCAATGCGTACGCGCACCGTACCGATGAAGCGCTGACACTGGGCAAGGCCCGTCGTGCCGCCGTGACCGATATCGCCCGGACGCTGCGCAACATCCGCAGCGACTACGACAGCCTCGAGCACCAACTGGCGCTGTTCAACCGCGAGATCAACAAGCGTCAGGTCTCCAACCTGCAAAGCTTCCGCATCGTGCTTGCGCCGAACAAGGAAGCGCTCAAGCACATCGACCAGATCATCCACAGCGCCGGTCAATACGAAGAAGGCGAAACCCTATCGGTGTTCGACCTGAGCCAAAGTGCCGAGCAGGACAACAAGAACGAAGAAGCCAAGGAATACCTGGCGCGTCTGGTAGCGGCGAACCACAACCAGCTCGGTCTCAAGGATTTGTTTGAACTGGCGTTCGAGATCACCAAGGTCAACGGTCAGCCGGTGATCCACACCGATATCGACGGCGCCGCCTCCAACGGCACCACCATGACCATCAAGGCGCTGACCAACATGTACTTGTTGCTGCACTTGATGGACCGCGACCTGGCCGGGCGTGTGCGCTTGCCGTACTACCTCGACGAGGCCGCAGACATCGACGAGAAGAACCAGGCCGCACTGCTGGAAACCAGCCTGCAACTGGGCTTCGTGCCGATCCTGGCGAGTGTGAAGCCGCAAGTCTGCGCCAGTGTCGCCATCGACCTGGAAGGCGGCAGCGGCCCGGCCGGCATCTACATCGACGAGGCGGACTGGAAGTACATCCGTCGTCACGATCAGGTGAAGGCGACGGTCAACGAAGAAGCGGATGAACCGGAGCTGGATGCGGTCTGAGGCTTGAATCGAAGGTAATAAAAAGGCCGCGATCCAATGGATCGCGGCCTTTTTCATATCTGCGTGAGCTTACTTGCCGAGGGAAATCTTCGGTGCCCAGGTCAGCCATTCCTCTTCGAACTTGTCAAACAGCGCAAACGTCTGCTCAGGTCTCGCGGGGCTGCCCATGCGCTCGCCATCTGGTGTGGCAAACGCAACGCCACCCTGAATCATGGTTTCCAGCGACTCGGTGCGCATTGTCGCGCCCTTGAACAGGCCGACATCAAAATCAAAACCGCTGGTGTTCCAGAAGCGAGTTCCACTGCGAACCAGCGGCGCATACTTCGGCTCGATCAGAATATGGATCAACACCCGGTCCGCAGTCTGACCCAACTCATATCCGGTCACCTTGCCGACCGTGATTTCGCGATACGTCACCGGTACTCCGGCTTTCAGCGAGCCACGGCGGGCGGCGCTCAGCACCAGACTCAAACCTGCTTCGGCCTTGGCGGTTTCAGGCGGAATGGCCAGGGCCACGAAGTTTTTCTGCGGGCCGAGATTCTTCGCTGGCGGCTGCACTTCGATGTATTGCCCGGTCACCAACGTCTCTAGGTTCGATGTCTTGATCAGTCCCAATTCCGGCTTGACCACCCAGAACTCGCTGCCAACCCGCGCAATACGCTCAGGCACCTCGGTGATGCGCGCTGTGAGCAACACCGATTGCAGGTCGTCGCTGAGGTCGACATTCTCGATCTTGCCGACATCCAGTCCCTTGAAGCGAATCGGAGTACCCGTGCGCAAGCCGTCGGCGCGATCAACCTTGATCGTGATCACAGCGCCTTTCTGGTTGGCCTCTTCATGACTGGCGAACAGGCGGAAACGCGGGATTCGCTTCTGCAACGGTGCCTTGGCTTCCGGCGTTTCAAAGGCGATACCGCCGGCCATCAGGCTTTGCAGCGACTCGCTTTTGACCTGAATTCCGCCAGTCAACCCGCCGGTCAGCGTGATGCCGCTGGCATTCCAGAACCGCGTGGATGCGTTGACCAGATTTTCGTATTCCTTCTCGATATGGACGCCGATCACCAGCTGCTTTCTTTTTCGCGAGAACTGGTAGCTCTGCACCGAGCCGACCTTTACCTGCTTGTAGAGAACCGGGCTACCGACCTCCAGCGAACCGAGGTTTTCGGTGAACAGCACCAGGTGCAGGCCCGGCGAACGTAGATCCAGCGGCGGCGCCTTGGGTCGTGCGACAAACTCACGTTGCGGCGCTGCGCCTTTGTCACCAGGGCGCACGGCGATGTAGTTACCTTTGACCAATGCTTCCAGGCCGGTAATACCTGCCAGGGAAATAGACGGTTTGACCACCCAGAACTGTGTACCGTCGACCAGGTAATCCTCGGCTAATGGGTCCAACGTCAACTCGGCGCTGGCACCCGACAGATCCGGATCGACCTTCAGCGCTTTGAGCGTGCCGACCTGAATGCCTTTGTACATCACCGGCGTACGACCGGCCTGCAAGCCTTCAAAGTCAGTGAGTTTGACCTTGACCTTGATGCCCGCCGCAGCGGCATCGAAGTCTTCATAGAGACGGAACGGCAGGCTCGGATCGGTGGGCGGGCTGTCTTTGCGGTTTTCCGGTGTGGCAAAGGCAATACCGCCGGCGACGATGCTGGCCAGGGACTCACTTCGCACTTTCACGCCGGACAGATTGGCATCGATGCTGATGCCGCTGGCATTCCAGAACCGTGTGTGTTTGCGCACCAGTTTGGCGTAGGTCGGCTCGATGAAGACCTTGAGCTCGACCGTGCTCTGGTCCTCGGACAGCAGGAAGCTTTTGATCTGACCGACCTTGATCTGCTTGTAGAACACCGGGCTGCCGCGGTTCAGCGACCCCAGGCGATCGGCCTTGATCGTCAGGTGCAAACCAGGCTGGGCGTCGGATAGCGGCGGTTCTTCCGCCAGTGCCTTGAACTTGCGGGTGGGCTCGCCCTCGCCCGGGCTGATGGCGACGTAGTTACCCGAGACCAGCGTCTCCAAACCGGTAATACCGGCCAGCGTCACGCTCGGTTTGACCAGCCAGAAGCGCGTACTGGTCCGAAGGTACTGTTCGACATCCTTGTTCATCTCGACCGTGGCGATCACGCCCTTGGAACTACCTTCATCATCGAGCTTCAGGGTTTTCACTTTGCCGACCGACATGCCTTTGTAGACCACCTCGGTCTTGTTGGCCTGGATGCCTTCACCGCTTTCGAAACGCACCTGAACCTCGATGCCGGTTTCGTTGTAGGCACGCCAGCCGAGCCAGCCGCCGATAATCAGCGCGATCAGGGGCAACACCCAAATGGCAGACCAGTTCGAGGCCGGTCGGGTTTTCGCTACAGGCAAATCAGTCATGGTCGTCGTCCGACTCCGTGTTATCCCAAATCAGTCGGGGATCGAAAGTTACTGCGGCTAGCATTGTCAAAATCACCACACTGGCGAACGCCACCGCGCCGAGATTAGCTTCGATACTGGCTAGCCGTCCAAAATTCACAACCGCCACCAGGATGGCGATGACAAAAATATCCAGCATCGACCAACGGCCGATGAACTCGATGAAACGGTACATCCAGATACGCTGGCGCGCCGAAAGCGGCTGCCGACGCTGTACGGAAAACAGCAGCAGCGCAATGCCCACCAGTTTGAACGTGGGCACCAGGATACTGGCGATAAACACCACGGCCGCAATGGGGAACATTCCGTAGTGAACCAGTTCGATCACACCGGCCATGATCGTACTGGGCGCACCTTTGCCCAATGAGTTTACGGTCATGATCGGCAACATATTGGCCGGTATGTAGAGAATGGCGGCGGTGATCAACAAAGCCCAGGTCCGCACCAGACTATTCGGGCGGCGGGCATGCACCAGTGCTCCGCAACGTGTGCAGACCTGATCATCGGTGTCAGCTTCCTGCCTGTTCAATTCATGACATTCCGCGCAAATCAGAATGCCTGCATCAATCGCCCGCATGGGCATCCTCTCCTGATAACGCCTGCCAGATCTGGTGAGGCGACATGACGACCTCCAGCCAGACCTGGATCAGCAACAAAACAATGAAGCACGCCAAGCCAAGGCCTACAGTGATTGCTGCCATATCTGCCAGTTTGACGATCGCTACCAACACGCCCATGAGGTAAACCTCGAGCATCCCCCAATCACGTAGATGGTGATAAATGCGGTAGAGCAACAAGCCGTAACTGCGCCCGACATCAAAACGGATGCTCAGCAATACGACCAACTGGCAGAGCAGCTTGAGCAAGGGAATGCCCATGCTGCAAAGGAACACAACCACTGAGACGCTTTGCATACCGGTGTCAAAAAGCGCGACAACACCGCTCCAGACAGTGTCATGCGACGATTGCCCGAGTAGATTGAGCTGCATGATGGGTAAAAAGTTCGCAGGGACATACAGCAAGAGTGCCGCAATGACCAAGGCAAGGCTGCGCTGTACGACGTTATAGCGATGGGCGTAGAGCTCGTAGCCGCAGCGCGGACACAGGGCTTTCTCGCCATGAGCGAGCTCGGGCTTGCGCATCAGCAAGTCGCACTCATGGCACGCAACCAGATTTTGTAGTGGTAATTCTGACAGCCCTTGGGTGTCAACCGGATCCGGCATAAGCGCTCTGACTCTAAATAGTTGGACCTATTCTAGTGTCCTGGGCCGAAAATAACTGTGCAAAATTTGTGTTGTGACTGATCGCGCTTTTCTTTCGCCCAAAACAAAACCCCAACTGCTTTCGCAATTGGGGTTTCGGAA
>NZ_JBSVXD010000198.1:0-9868 GCF_054070755.1 Pseudomonas sp. SDO5591_S426
CACTCGACAGCTCCTACAGTCCTACAGGCCTATAGCTGCCCGTCCCAACCACCGCCCAGCGCGGCAATCAACTGCACGCTGGCGATCAGGCGGCTCTGCATCAAGTCCAGGTTGCTGCGTTCATTGCTCAGCGCCGCCGCCTGAACCACGACCACGTCCAGGTATGCAATGACCCCGGCCTTGTACTGGTTTTGGGTCAGGCGCAGCGATTCGCGGGCTGCATCCAGTGCCTGTTGCCGCACCACGGCTTCGTCTTGCAGCACCTTGAGCTGGACCAGATAGTTTTCCACTTCACGGAAACCGTCGAGCACGGTCTGGCGGTATTTGGCCACGGTTTCGTCGTAGGCCGCTTCGCTGCGATCCACCTCCGCCGAGCGCTGCCCGCCGTCGAACAAGGTCATGGCCAGTTGCGGGCCGACCGACCAGAAGCGGTTCGGTACGCTGAACAGATCTTTCGACGTGCTGCTGCTGTAACCCCCGTTCAGACTCAGGGTCAGGTCCGGGTAATAAGCGGCCTTGGCCACGCCGATGTTGGCGTTGGCAGCGATCACCGAACGCTCGGCGGAAGCAATGTCCGGGCGGCGTTCCAGCAGTTGCGACGGCAGGCTCAATGGCACTTCGGGCAATGCCGGAATGTTCTCTGTCTCCGCCAGGCTGAACTCGGCCGGTGGCAAGCCGATCAGCACGGCAATGGCGTTTTCGAACTGCGCGCGTTGCCAGATCAGATCGACCATATCGGCTTCGGTGCCCTTGAGCTGGGTCTGTGCCTGCGCCACTGCGTCCTTGCCGGACACTCCGGCGCGATACTGGTTTTCGGTCATTTTCAGCGAACGCTGGTAGGCCTCGACGGTCGCTTCCAGCAGACGCTTCTGCTCATCGATCACCCGCAGTTGCAGGTAGTTCTGCACCAGTTCCGACTGCTGGCTCAGGCGCATCGCCGCCAGATCGGCAAAACTCGCCTGGGCATTGGCGGTGTCGGCTTCAAGGCCTCGGCGCAGCTTGCCCCAGATATCCGCTTCCCAACTGACGCCAGCCTGGGCGGTGTAGGTGTCACGAATACCGCTGGACGAACTGGTCAGGCTGGAACTGCTACTGCCGGTGCCTTGGCTGGAACGGTTTTTCCCCAAGGTCAGGTCGACCGTTGGAAAAAACGCGCCCCGGGCGCTGCGCACCAAGGCCTGGGCCTGACGGTACTGGGCTTCGGACTGGGCAACGGTCTGGTTGGAGGCGTTGAGTTTTTCTATCAGGCCATTGAGTTGCCGGTCGCCGTACAGCTCCCACCACGCACCACGGGCCAGGGAATCGCTCGGGCTGGCCTGACGCCAGCCGGCCGCTTCCTTGTACTGCGCCGGTTCCGCGGTTTGCGGACGCTGGTAATCCGGGCCGATGGCACAGGCACTGAGCATCGCCACGCACAGCGACAGGCTCAGCAAACGCGAGCCTCGGGCGGTGATCAGCGGTGTAGCCAGGTTGAACAGCGAACGGTCAGTCATAGCGGAGTTTCCAGAGCAGCATCGGTACGCACCCCACGCCAGTGGTTGAAGCGATGGCGCAGTTTGTCGAGATAGAGGTAAACCACCGGAGTGGTGTAAAGAGTCAGCACCTGGCTGAAAATCAGCCCGCCGATGATGGTCAGGCCCAGTGGCTGGCGCATTTCCGCCCCTTCGGCACGGCTCAGCAGCAATGGCAAGGCGCCGAGGATCGCCGCGAGGGTGGTCATCAGGATCGGCCGCAAACGTTGCAAACAGGCGTTGCGAATCGACTCCAGTGGCGCCATGCCCTGATGCCGCTCCAGTTGCAGCGCCAGGTCGATCATCAGGATGGCGTTCTTTTTCACCACGCCGATCAGCAGGAACAGGCCCAGCAACGAAATCAGACTGAATTCGCCGCCCAGCGCATAGATCGACAGCAAGGCGCCGACACCCGCCGACGGCAAGGTCGAGAGAATGGTCAGCGGATGAATGTAGCTTTCGTACAGCACGCCCAGCACCAGATACACCGCCACCAGCGCGCCAAGGATCATCCACGGCTGGCTCTTCTGGGTCGCGGCGAAGGCATCGGCGGTGCCGGCCATTTTCGCAATGACATCTTCCGGCAGGCCCACCGAGGCAATTGCCCGTTCGATGGCGGCGCTGCCCTGCTCCACGGTCACGCCCTCGGCCATGTCGAAGGAAATGCTTTCCGAGGCGAACTGGCCTTCGTGGCTGACGCGGTCGTCTTCCAGGCTGTTTTCGTAATGGGCAATCGTCGACAACGGAATCCGCGCGCCATCGGCGGTGATCACCTGCACCTGCTTGAGGGTGATCGGGTCCTGGGCGTATTTCGGATTGACCTCCATCACCACCTGATACTGGTTGAGGCTGTCGTAGATGGTCGAAATCTGCCGCTGGCTATAGGCGTTATTCAGCACCGCCGTGACCATGTCCATGTCGACACCGAGGCGTTTGGCCTGGTCGCGGTCGACAATCAAGGTCACTTGCTGCGCGCCTCGGCCTTCGCGGGCATCAATCGCGGTCAGCTCGGGCAAGGCCTTGAGCGCGGTGACGACTTTCGGATACCACTCGCGCAACGCTCCCAGGTCACCGCTTTGCAGGATGTAGGAATACTGCGACGTGGTTTGCTCGCGGCCACCGCCGAATTGCAGGTCCTGATCGGCCATCAGCATCAGTTGCGCACCGGCAACCTTGGGCATTTCCTTGCGTAGCCGCTCGATGACCTTTTGCGCGGAAATGCTGCGTTCCTTGATCGGCTTGAGGCGTACCAGCATGAACGCGTTGTTGGTGCCGTTGGTGCCACCGATGAAGCCCGCGACGCTTTCCACCGCTTCGTCCTTGAGCACGGCGCGGCGGAAGATTTCCATTTTCGGCTGCATCACGCTGAACGACAGACCGTCGTCGCCACGCACGAAACCGATCAGCTGGCCGGTATCTTGCTGAGGAAGAAATGTTTTAGGAACAACCACATACAACGCAACGTTAACGCCAATCGTCACGAATAAACTGAGCAACGTCAGGCGCCGATGACGCAGTACCCAGTCGAGACTGGTGGCGTATTTGCCGACCATCCATTCGTTGGCCCGCTGACTCCAGCGTTGCAAACGGTTTTCCTGGCCCGGCGTGTGCGGCTTGAGCCAACGGGCGCAGAGCATCGGGGTCAGGGTCAGCGACACCACCAGCGACACCACGATGGCCGCCGCCAGGGTGATGGAGAATTCGCGGAACAGGCTCTCGATGATCCCGCCCATGAACAGGATCGACAGGAACACCGCCACCAGCGACACGTTCATCGACAGCAAGGTGAAGCCGACTTCCTGGGCACCGAGATACGCCGCTTTCATCGGGCGAATGCCCGCATCGATGTGCCGGGAAATGTTCTCCAGCACCACGATGGCATCGTCCACCACCAGCCCGGTGGCGAGGATCAGCGCCATCAGCGACAGGTTGTTCAGCGAGAAGCCGTAGAGGTACATCACCGCAAACGTGCCGACCAGCGACACCGGCACCGCCAACGTCGGAATCAGCGACGCACGGAAGTTACCCAGAAACAGGAACACCACCAGAATCACCAGCACCACGGCGATCAGCAGGGTCATTTCCGCTTCATGCAATGTGGCCTTGATCACTGGCGAGCGGTCCATTGCCACGTTCAACTTGACGCTGGCCGGCAACACCGCCTGCAACGCCGGCAGTTGAGCCTTGATCTCGTTGACCGTCTCGATGATGTTGGCGCCGGCCTGCCGGTTGATCACCAGCAATACCGCCGCGTCGTCGTTGAAGAAACCGCTGTTATAGCGGTCTTCGACGCCGTCGCTGACCTTGGCCACATCCTTCAGGCGCAGGGCCGCGCCGCCGTTGTAGTGGATGATCAGCGATTCGTAATCCTTGGCCTTTTCCAACTGGTCGTTGGCCTGAACCTGCCACAAACGCTGATCGTCCTCCACCGAGCCCTTCGGCCGACGCACGTTGGCATTGGCGATGGTGTTGCGCACATCGTCCAGCGCCACGCCGTACTGGTTCAGCGCCTGCGGTTCGAGTTCGATGCGCACCGCCGGCAGGGAGCTGCCGCCGATCTGCACCTCACCCACGCCCTGAACTTGCGACAGGCTTTGGGACAGGATGGTCGAGGCCAAGTCGTACAACTGGCCTTTTTCCAGCACGTCCGAGGTCAGCGACAGCACCATGATCGGCGCTTGGGACGGGTTGACCTTCTTGTAGGTCGGCATGCTGCGCATCCCACTCGGCAGCAGGTTGCGCGAGGCGTTGATCGCCGCCTGCACTTCCCGCGCCGCGCCGTTGATGTCGCGGTCGAGGTCGAATTGCAGGATCACCCGGGTCGAGCCCTGGCTGGAACGGCTGCTCATGGTGTTGACCCCGGCGATCGCGCCGAAGGAACGCTCCAGCGGCGTGGCCACGGTGGAGGCCATTACTTCCGGGCTGGCACCGGGCAGGCTGGCCTGCACCACGATCACCGGGAAATCCATTTGCGGCAGCGGCGACACCGGCAGCAGGCCGAAACTCACACCGCCCAGCAGCATGATCGCCAGGCTCAGCAGCATGGTCGCGACCGGGCGCTTGATGAAAGGTCCTGACAGGTTCATGGCTGCTCTACCGCTTCCACGGATTCAGGCTTACGACCCCAACGCCGACCGAGGCGGTCGAAGTACAGGTAGATCACCGGCGTGGTGAACAGCGTCAGAATCTGGCTCAGCAACAGACCGCCGACCATCACCAGACCCAACGGCTGGCGCAATTCCGCACCGGAACCGGTGGCCAGCATCAGTGGCACCGCGCCGAACAGCGCGGCCAAAGTGGTCATCAGGATCGGCCGGAAACGCAGCAACGCCGCTTGATAGATCGCCGTCTCGGGGTCCATGCCCTGATTGCGCTCGGCGTCGAGGGCGAAGTCGATCATCATGATCGCGTTCTTCTTGACGATACCGATCAGCAGAATGATGCCGATGATCGCGATCATCCCCAGGTCGTTGCCGCTGAGGATCAACGCCAGCAAGGCGCCGACCGCCGCAGAGGGCAAAGTCGAGAGAATGGTGATCGGGTGAATGTAGCTCTCGTAGAGCACGCCCAGCACGATGTACATGGTCACCACCGCCGCCAGAATCAGCAGCAAGGTACTCGACAGCGACGCCTGGAACGCCTCGGCCGCGCCCTGGAACTGGGTCTGCACGCCGATCGGCATTCCGATGTCTTTTTGCACCTGTTCGATGATCTCGACTGCATGCCCCAACGCCACGCCGGGCGCGAGGTTGAACGACATCATCACCGCCGGGAACTGGCCGATGTGGGTGATCGCCAGTTGCGCCTGACGCTCTTCGACATGCGCCAGGCTGGACAGCCGCACCTGGCCGCCATCGGTGGTCTTGACGTGGATCTGGTCCAGCGCCTGCGGGCCGATCTTCTCGCCGGACTGCGATTGCAGCACCACACGGTACTGGCTGGCCTGGGTGTAGATCGTGGAAATCTGCCGCTGGCCGAAGGCGTCATACAGCGCATCGGTGATGTTCGACACCGACACCCCGACCCGCGAGGCGGCATCACGGTCGATCACCAGATAAACCTGCAAGCCCTTGTCCTGCAGATCGCTGGCAACGTCGGTCAACTCCGGCCGTTCGGCCAGGGCTTCCACCAGACGCCCGCTCCACAGGCTCAACAATTCCGAATCCGGTGACGACATGCTGAACTGGTACTGCGTGCGACTGACGCGGTCTTCGATAGTCAGATCCTGCACCGGCTGCATGAACAGGCGAATGCCCACCAGTTTGTCCAGTTCCGGTTGCAGGCGTGCGATGACTTCCGTCGCACTCAGGTCGCGGTTGCTGTGGGACTTGAGGTTGATCAGCAGTCGCCCGCTGTTGAGCGTCGAGTTGTCACCGTCGACACCGATGTAGGACGACAGGCTCTCGACCGCCGGATCCGCCAGAATCACCTTGGCCAGTTCCTGTTGGCGATCGCTCATCGCCGCAAAGGAAATCGACTGCGGCGCTTCGGAAATCCCCTGGATCACACCGGTGTCCTGCACCGGGAAGAACCCCTTGGGCACGACCATGTACAGGAACACCGTCAGCGCCAGGGTGCCGATTGCGACCATCAGGGTCAGCGGCTGATGCTTGAGCACCCACTGCAATTTGCGTCCGTAGGCGGCGATCATCCAGTCGATGAAGGCGCCACTGGCGCGGTAGAAACGGCCCTGCTCTTCTTCCTTCGGCTCACGCTTGAGCAGCCGCGCGCACATCATCGGCGTCAGGGTCAGGGACACCACCAGCGAGATCAGGATCGCCACCGCCAGGGTGATGGCAAACTCGCGGAACAGCCGCCCGACCACGTCAGCCATGAACAGCAACGGGATCAACACGGCGATCAGCGACAAGGTCAGGGAAATCAGGGTGAAGCCGATCTGCTTCGCACCCTTCAACGCCGCGTTCAGCGGGCTTTCGCCTTCTTCGATATAGCGGGAAATGTTCTCCAGCATCACGATCGCATCGTCCACCACGAAACCGGTGGCGATGGTCAGGGCCATCAGGGTCAGGTTGTTGACCGAAAACCCCGCGAGGTACATCACGCCGAAGGTGCCGATCAACGACAGCGGCACGGCCACCGATGGGATGATGGTGGCGCTGGCCCGTCGCAGGAACAGGAAAGTGACCATGACCACCAACGCGATGGCGATCAGCAGTTCATGTTGCACGTCCTTGACCGAGGCGCGGATGGTCTGGGTGCGGTCGGTCAGCACGACGACGTCGAGGCCGGCCGGCAGGTTGTCGGTGATGCTCGGCAGCAAGGCCTTGATGCGGTCCACCACTTCGATGACGTTGGCACCGGGTTGCCGCTGGATGTTCAGCAACACGGCCTGGTTTTCATTGGCCCATGCGGCCAGACGTTCGTTTTCGGCGCCGTCGACGATTTCCGCCACGTCCTTGAGCCGCAATGGCGCGCCGTTGGCATAGGCCAGGATCAGATTGGCGTAATCCTTGGGCGACGTCAGTTGATCGTTTGCATCGAGCATCGAAACCCGGGTCGGGCCGTCGAAGTTGCCCTTGGGCTGGTTGACGTTGGAGGCGCCGATCAGCGTGCGCACATCCGACAGGTTCAGCCCATTGGCCGCCAGGGCTTCGGGATTGACCTTGATCCGCACCGCCTGACGCTGACCACCGGCAATGCTGACCATGCCGACACCGCTGATCTGGGCGATTTTCTGCGCCATGCGCGTGTCGACCAAGTCATTGAGTTTGGGCAACAGCATCGTCTTGGAGGTGATGGCCAGGGTCAGCACCGGCGTATCGGCCGGGTTGACCTTGTTGTACACCGGCGGCGCCGGCAGGTCCTTGGGCAACAGGTTGGTCGCGGCGTTGATCGCGGCCTGCACCTGCTGCTCGGCGACATCCATATTGATGTCGAGGCTGAAACGCAGGGTCAGCACCGAGGCGCCACCGGAACTGGTGGATGCCATTTGCGTCAGGCCCGGCATTTGCCCGAACTGCCGCTCAAGCGGCGCGGTCACGGCGCTGGTCATGACATCCGGGCTGGCGCCGGGATAGAGCGTCATGACGCGAATGGTCGGGTAATCGACCTGAGGCAATGCCGACACCGGCAGCAGCCGATAAGCGATCACGCCGGCCAGGATAATGGCCAGCATGCTCAGCGTGGTGGCTACCGGGCGAAGGATGAACAGCCGCGAGAGATTCATGCGCCGCCCTTTTTCGCCTTGTCAGTGGTCGCCGGCTCAGGCGTGTTGGCCGCCGATTTGCCCTGCAGGTGGCCGGCCGGATTGGTCGGCACTTGTTGTGGGTCGTTGACCACTTCCACGTCGCTACCGTCCTTCAGGCGGTCGGTGCCCTCCAGCACCACGCGGTCGCCTGCGGAAAGGCCTTCGGTGACCACCGTGTTTTCACCGTCGCTGGCGCCGATTTTCAACTGGCGGATCTTGACCTTCTTGTCGCCGTCCAGGGCATAGACGAACGTGCCATTGGTGCCGAACTGGATCGCGGCGGATGGCGCAAGCACCACGTCTTTGAGGGTGTCGGCGAGCAGACGCACGTTGACGAACTGGTTGGGAAACAGCGACTGGTCGCGGTTGTCGTAACGGGCCTTGAATTTCAGGGTGCCGGTAGTGACGTCGATCTGGTTGTCCAGGCTCTGCAATACGCCGGTGGCCTGCAACTTGGTATCGCCACGGTCCCACGCCTCGGCCGGCAGTTTGGCGCCGCTGCGATAGCGCGCGAGCACGGTGTCGAGACTGTTTTCCGGCAGGGTGAAGGCGACGCTGATCGGTTGGGTCTGGGTGATGATCGCCAGCGCCGTGGTGTCGTTTGCGGCAACGAGGTTGCCGACATCGAGCTGACGCAAGCCGACGCGGCCGGCGATCGGCGCGCGGATTTTGGTGAATTCGAGATTGAGTTTGGCGTCGTTGACCGCCGCCTGATTGGTCTTGACCGTGCCCTGGAACTGACCGACCAGCGCGACGGCGGTGTCCAGGGTTTGCTTGGCGATGCTGTCCTCCCGGTACAAACCGGTATAACGCTCGACATCCACCTGGGCGTTTTTCAGTTGCGCCTGATTTTGCAACAAGGTGCCTTCGGCCTGGAGCAAGGCGTTCTGGTACGGACGCGGGTCAATTTCGGCCAACAGGTCGCCAGCCTTGACCATCTGCCCTTCCTCGAAATTGATCTTCATCAGCTCACCGCCGACGCGACTGCGCACGTTGATGGTGTTCAGCGCAGTGACCGTGCCCAGCGCCTTGTAGTACAGCGGGAAATCACCCTTGACCGCCGGGGCTACCCGCACCGGAACCGGCCCGGTAGCACCGCCGAACCCTGGACGCATTCCGCCCGCCTTGCCGGTGTGCCCGGCCACGGCTTTTTGCCCCGCACCCTCTTTTGGCGCAGCACTGCCAGGCCAGAATTTCCAGCACAGGGCGGCGATGACCAGCAGGACAAGCAGGCCGAACAGCCAGCGACGGGGACTACGGGAAGCGGAGGATTGCATTGAGTGATCAACCATTGGGCGCGTGGGCTTTCTTTACATGAGGCTGAACGATAAGCACTGGCGGGTCTTAAGCAAAGCGCCTTTACCGGCAATTTACCTTCGGCTTACGTAACAGGAGATTTATCCAAGACACTGAAACACAAATGAAAACGGCCTGGACAGTGCCAGGCCGTTAACAATTGTAAAACCAGACTTACTTCAGAACAGCGAGTGCCGCTTCGTAGTTCGGTTCTTCAGCGATTTCCTTGACCAGTTCGCTGTGCAGCACGTTGTCGTTTTCGTCCAGTACCACAACGGCACGGGCGGTCAGGCCTTTGAGCGGGCCGTCAGCGATGGCCACGCCGTAGTTCTCGATGAACTCGGCACCGCGCAGGGTCGACAGGTTCTGTACGTTTTCCAGACCTTCGGCGCCGCAGAAACGCGCCTGGGCGAACGGCAGGTCAGCGGAGATGCACAGCACAACGGTGTTGTCGACGCTGCTGGCCTTGGCATTGAACTGGCGCACGGAGGTGGCGCAGGTCGGGGTGTCGACGCTTGGGAAAATGTTCAGCACTTTGCGCTTGCCGGCGAAGTCTTTCAGGGTGACGTCGGACAGATTGCCGGCAACCAGGGAAAAGGCTGGCGCCTTGGAACCGGCTTGAGGCAGTTGGCCGTTGACTTGAACCGGGTTGCCTTTAAGAGTGACTTGAGCCATGAACGGAGTCCTTCTGAACGTTGTTGTAGAGAATTTTGAAGAGGCCGAAGTTAACCACGAAATTGCCCGGTGACCTACCCCGGATACAAATTGTGGAGAGTTGCTCTCACCGACAACCCGATACCCTAATGAAATGGCTACCCCCTCACACCCTGTGATCGCTCTCTAAGCTTTCACA
>NZ_JBSVXD010000199.1:0-9841 GCF_054070755.1 Pseudomonas sp. SDO5591_S426
AGCCTTCGGCAGCTCCTACAGGGGCGCGCGTTATCGCAGCAGTTTTTGAAACTCCTCCACCGGCAACGGCTGGCTGTGCAGATACCCCTGATAAAAGTGACAACCCAGCCCCTGCAAAAACTCCAGCTGCTCCGGCGTCTCGACGCCTTCGGCAATCACTTTCAGTTCCAGGCTGCGGGCCATGGCGACGATGGCGCGGATGATCTCGGCGTCGTTGGGGTCGGTGGTGGCGTCGCGGATGAACGACTGGTCGATTTTCAGGGTGTCGACCGGCAGACGCTTGAGGTAAGTCAGCGATGAATAACCGGTGCCGAAGTCGTCCATGGCGAAACTGACGCCGAGCTTTTTCAGGCGACGCATTTTGCTGATGGTGTCTTCCAGGTTCTGGATGACGATACCTTCGGTGATTTCCAGTTTCAGCAGTGAGCAGGGCAAGCCGTAGCTGGCGAGGCTTTCCTCGATGCGCTCGACGAAGTCGTTCTGGCGGAACTGCCGTGGGCTGATGTTCACGCACAGGCTGAAATCGAGTGGGTCCACCAGACCGTTGGCAATCATCAGGTGGCAGGCCTGGCACGCTTCGTCGAGAATCCAGGTGCCGACCTCCAGGATCAGGCCACTGTCTTCCAGTACCTTGATGAACTCGGAGGGCGATTGCGCCCCGAGCTCCGGATGGTTCCAGCGCACCAGCGCTTCGGCGCCGACGATGCGGTTATCCCGTGCATCCAGCTGCGGTTGGTAATGCACGCGGAACTCGCCGCGAGACAGGGCCAGGCGCAAGTCGGTCTCCATGCGCAGGCGCTCGCTCGCGGCTTTCTGCATGGTGTTGTGATACATCTGCGCGGTATTGCGCCCCGAGTCCTTGGCGCGATACAGGGCGATGTCGGCACGCTTGAGCAGGTCGGTCGGCGTGGAGCCGTGATCGGGAATCAGCGCGATGCCGATACTTGGCGTCACTTGCAGGCGCTGACCGTCGAGGAACATTGGCTCGGACAGCAATTCGCGCAAGGTATCGGCCAGTTGCCGCACCTGGGCGCTGACGTCGTTGCGCGAACCTTCAAGACCGCTGAGCAACACCACGAACTCATCGCCGCCCAGGCGCGCGACGGTGTCTTCCATGCGCACGCTGGCTTCCAGGCGTGCAGTGATGATTTTCAGCACCGTGTCGCCCACCGGATGGCCGAGGGAGTCGTTGATGTGCTTGAAGTGGTCGAGGTCGAGGAACATCAGCGCGCCGCGCAGGTTGTGCCGCTTGAGCAGTGCGATTTGCTGGCTCAGGCGATCCATCAACAGTGCGCGGTTGGGTAGGTTGGTCAGCGGGTCGTGGTAGGCGAGGTGGCGGATCTGCGCCTCGGCGTTTTTCAGCAGACTGACGTCCCGCGCAGTCAGCAGCAGGCACGCGGTTTCGTTGAGGGTGATCGGTTCCACCGAGACTTCGACGGTCAGCAACTCGCCGCGCTTGTTGCGCCCGAGCATTTCCTGATGATGAACCCGGCCCTTGATCTGCAGTTCGGCCAACAGCGCCGAGCGTTGCTTCTCTTCAGCCCAGATGCCGACCTGATAAACCGTGCGGCCGATCACTTCATCAGCGCGGTAACCGGTCAAGCGGCAGAAACCGTCGTTGACCTCCAGATAACGCCCGGTATCGCGTTCGGTGATGGTGATGGCGTCGGGGCTGGAGTGGAACGCCTTGGCGAATTTCTCTTCGCTGGCCTTCAGCGCTGCTTCCGAGCGCTGTTGCTGGGTAATGTCGCGCAGGGTGGTGACGATGCACGGCTGGTCGCCGACGCTGATCTGTCGGCTGGAAATCACGCAGGTCAGGGATTGCCCGTCCTTGTGCTGGACGAGAATCGCCACATTGTTCAGGCCTTGTTCGCGAATCACCTGTTCGATTCGCTGCAAGCTTTTCGCCGAGGCATCCCACAGGCCGATTTCGTCGGCGCTGCGACCGATCACGTCGGCGGCGCTCCAGCCGAAGGTTTGGGTGAAGCTGGAGTTGATCTCGATGAACTGGCCGGTGTCCTGGCGGGTCACGCAGATCGGGTCCGGGCTGACCTGGAACAGGGTGGCGAATTTCTCTTCGGAGGCCACCAGCCGTTGTTCGCGTTCGACCTGGTCGGTGATGTCGAGCAGGGTGCCGGCCATGCGCAGCGGCAGGCCGTTTTCATCGCGATAGAGCCGGGCGCGGCTTTCCAGATAGCGTGAACTCCCGTCCGGCAATTGCACGCGATAGGTCAGTTGATAGTTGCCGGCCGGACCTTCGCGCAGGCTGCGGTAGGCGTCACGCATGGTGTCGCGTTCCTCGCCGGGCACGCCTTCGAAGAACTCGTCGAAAGATTCATGGAATGGCTTGGCTTCCAGGCCGTGCAACTGCGCGGCGCGGGCCGAGCCGTAGAGCATGCCACTGGGAATGTGCCAATCCCAGGTGCCCAATTGTGCAGAGTCCAGCGCGAGATCAAGGCGTTCCTGGCTGTCTTTCAACGCATGCTCGGCGGCTTTGCGTTCAGTGGTGTCGAGGAACGTGCTCAGTAGATACGGCTGACCTTCGAGTTCAACCTTTTGCGCGCTGAGGATGCCGTCATGAATCTGCCCGTTGCTGGCGCGAAACTGCACCTCCATGCTGGTCAACTCGCCCTTGGCCTTGGTGGCCGTGACCAGTTGCGCCCGTTGCTCGGGGTGCACCCATAAGCCCAATTCCAGGGTGGTGCGGCCAATCGCGTCCTGCACCGGCCAACCGAACAGGCTTTCGAAATACTGGTTGGCTTCGGTGATCAGGCCGTCTTCCTGGCGAGTCAGCAGGACCATGTTCGGGCAAAGGTGAAACAGCGTGGCGAAGCGTTTTTCCGAGCTGCTTAGCGCCTGTTCGCGCTGGCGCTGGTGGGTGATCTCGCGGATCACGCCGATCATCCGGGGCCGACCGTCTTTGTCCGGCAGCAGGCTGCCGTTGATCTCCAGCCAATGCAGGCTGCCGTCGGGCCAGCGAATGCGGTGGTGCATCGCATGCTCCAGCGGTGCGCCGGCGATCACTGCGTGGAAGGCGCGGACGGTTTTCGCCCGGTCTTCGGGTGGCAGCAAATCGAGGTATTCCAGATCCGCCGGCAACGGTTGCCGGGGATCGAAGCCGAACAGTGCCTGCGTACCCCGCGACCAACTGATCTGCCCGCGCTCGATGTCCCAATACCAGGCGCCCAAACGTGCGCCGTTCAGGGCTGCCAGCAATTGTGGGGCACTTTCCCAGCTCTGCTCCGAGCGTTTGGGGTCAAGTGCCTGGATGCGCGGCATCGGCGGAATACGGTCAACAGATTTCGGCATTGGCAAGCCTTAGGCTGAATTGGCTATTTGTGACAGGTTTTCGCGGCTCTATAGGAGTAGCACAAGTTAGCCTTGAGTCCCTGGCAGATCGATTTGAGCGTCCAGCAAGGCCATGAAGGCCCGTGCGGCATTCGACAGCGTCCGTTCCGTGTGCAGGATATAGCCTAGCTGGCGAGACAGTTGTATGCCCGGCAATGGTATTCGCGCAACTTGATCATCAAGCATGGTGCGCGGCAGCACGCTCCAGGCCAGACCAATCGACACCATCATCTTGATGGTTTCCAGGTAGTTGGTGCTCATGGCGATGTTTGGCGTCAGGCCCTGGGCTTCAAACAGGCGCTGGACGATGTGGTGGGTGAAGGTGTTGCCGCCGGGGAACACCGCCGGATGGCGGGCGATATCCGCGAGGCTGACCTTGCCGTTATTGAGCAGCGAGTGCTCCGGCGCGACCACGAAATCCAGCGGATCGTCCCACACCGGCGTGGCCTTGACCAAGGCGTGGGGCTCCGGCGCCAGGGTAATCACCGCCAGTTCCGCGCGGCCATGGAGAATTTCTTCGTAGGCCACTTCCGAATCGAGAAACTGAATATCCAGCGCGACCTCGGGATAACGTCGGGTGAACTCCCTTAATAAGGGTGGCAAACGGTGCAGGCCGATGTGGTGACTGGTGGCCAGGGTCAGACGACCGGTCACCTCGCCGGTGAGGTTGGTCAAGGCGCGGCGCGTATCATCAAGGACATTCAGAATCTGGTAGGCCCGCGGCAGCAGGGCGCGACCGGCCTCGGTCAGTCCGACTTCGCGGCCCAGTCGATCGAACAGTCGTACCTTCAATTGCTGCTCCAGCCCGGCGATGCGCTTGCTGATCGCCGGCTGTGTCAGGTGCAGCCGTTCGCCCGCGCCGGAGAAACTTCCGGTCTCGGCGATGGCAATAAAGGCATTGAGGTTGGCCAGGTCCATGGTCGTATTCCAGTTGGTTATCCAAAGCATAAAAAATATGAATTTGAGTTATTTAATGTAACCCCATAGGATCAGCCTCACAAGCCAAAGGGTTATTGAATTACTCAAGATCCAGGGCATAGAAACAAGCTGATGAGGAACCGTCTGATGGCCGGCAAAACGCTCTACGACAAGCTCTGGGATTCGCATTTGGTCAAGCAGCGCGACGATGGCTCTGCGCTGATCTACATCGATCGTCACATCATCCATGAAGTGACCTCGCCGCAAGCCTTCGAAGGCCTGCGTCTGGCCGGGCGCAAGCCTTGGCGCATCGATGCCAACATCGCGACCCCGGACCACAACGTACCGACCACTCCTGAGCGCAAGGGCGGCATCGAAGCCATTGCCGACCAGGTCTCGCGTTTGCAGGTCCAGACCCTCGACGACAACTGCGATGAATACGGCATCGTCGAGTTCAAGATGAACGACATCCGCCAAGGCATCGTCCACGTCATCGGCCCGGAGCAGGGCGCTACCTTGCCGGGCATGACCGTGGTCTGCGGCGACTCCCATACCTCGACCCACGGCGCATTCGGCGCTCTGGCTCACGGTATCGGCACTTCCGAGGTCGAGCACGTGCTCGCCACTCAGTGCCTGGTCGCCAAGAAAATGAAAAACATGCTGGTGTCGGTCGAGGGCAAATTGCCGTTCGGCGTGACCGCCAAGGACATCGTCCTCGCCGTGATCGGCAAGATCGGCACCGCCGGCGGTAACGGCCACGCCATCGAATTCGCCGGCAGCGCGATTCGCGACCTGTCCGTTGAAGGCCGCATGACCATCTGCAACATGTCCATCGAGGCCGGCGCTCGCGTAGGTCTGGTGGCGGCTGACGAAAAAACCGTGGCTTACGTGAAAGGCCGTCCATTTGCTCCCAAAGGCGCGGAGTGGGACTTGGCCGTCGAAGCCTGGAAAGACCTGGTGTCCGACGCCGATGCGAAGTTCGACACCATCGTCGAGCTCGACGCGACCCAGATCAAGCCGCAAGTCAGCTGGGGCACTTCGCCTGAAATGGTGTTGGCTGTGGATCAGAACGTGCCGGATCCTGCGAAGGAAATGGACCTGGTCAAGCGCGGTTCCATCGAGCGTGCCTTGAAATACATGGGTTTGACCGCCAATCAGGCGATCACCGACATTCAACTCGACCGCGTGTTCATCGGTTCCTGCACCAACTCGCGGATCGAAGATTTGCGCGCTGCGGCGGTGATCGCCAAGGGCCGCAAAGTGGCCTCGACCATCAAGCAGGCCATCGTAGTGCCGGGCTCGGGTCTGGTGAAGGCGCAGGCTGAATCGGAAGGCCTGGACAAGATTTTCCTCGAGGCCGGTTTCGAATGGCGCGAGCCAGGTTGCTCGATGTGCCTGGCGATGAACCCGGACCGTTTGGAGTCCGGCGAGCATTGCGCCTCGACGTCCAACCGTAACTTCGAAGGCCGTCAGGGCGCCGGTGGTCGTACTCACCTCGTCAGCCCGGCCATGGCCGCCGCCGCCGCTGTGAACGGTCGTTTCGTCGACGTCCGTGAATTGATCTAAAGGAGCGCAGCATGAAAGCTTTTACCCAGCACACTGGACTTGTCGCGCCTTTGGATCGTGCCAACGTCGACACCGACCAGATCATTCCGAAGCAGTTCTTGAAGTCGATCAAGCGCACCGGTTTCGGCCCGAACCTGTTCGATGAATGGCGCTATCTTGATGTGGGGCAGCCGTACCAGGACAACTCCAAACGTCCGTTGAACAAGGATTTCGTCCTCAACGCCGAGCGTTATCAAGGCGCCAGCGTGTTGCTGGCCCGCGAGAACTTCGGTTGCGGCTCCAGCCGTGAGCACGCGCCTTGGGCACTGGAAGAGTACGGTTTCCGCAGCATCATCGCGCCGAGCTACGCCGACATCTTCTTCAACAACAGCTTCAAGAACGGCTTGCTGCCGATCATCTTGAGCGACGCTGAAGTCGATGAGCTGTTTCAGCAGGTTGAGGCCACACCGGGCTACCAGTTGCAGGTCGATCTGCAGGCCCAGACCGTTACCCGTCCGGACGGCAAGGTGTTGAACTTCGAAATCGATGCTTTCCGCAAACACTGCCTGCTCAACGGTCTGGACGACATCGGCCTGACCTTGCAGGACGGCGATGCGATTGCGACGTTTGAAGCCAAGCACCGTGCGAGCCAGCCTTGGTTGTTTCGCGACGCTTGATTTTGCGTAAGGCGTGATGACGCCATCGCTGGCAAGCCAGCTCCCACAAAGTTTTGCGGTATTCACAAAACCTGTGGGAGCTGGCTTGCCAGCGATGAGGCCCGAATGAACACCCCAAGACTCACCCCTAAAAGGAAGTCCCCATGACCAGCACCGCCCAGCACACCCAAGTAGTCCAGAAGCAATTCGGTGAACAGGCTTCGGCCTACCTGAGCAGCGCCGTCCACGCTCAAGGCACCGAATTCGCGCTGCTACAGGCCGAGTTGGCGGGGCAGGGCGATGCGCGGGTTCTGGACCTGGGCTGCGGCGCCGGCCACGTGAGTTTTCACGTTGCCTCGTTGGTGAAAGAAGTGGTGGCCTATGACCTGTCGCAGCAGATGCTCGACGTGGTGACGGCCGCTGCTGTCGACCGTGGTTTGAGCAACGTGTCCACGGTCAACGGTGCCGCTGAGCGCCTGCCATTCGCCGATGGTGAGTTCGATTTCGTCTTCAGCCGTTATTCGGCGCACCACTGGAGCGATCTCGGCCTTGCCCTGCGCGAAGTGCGTCGAGTGTTGAAGCCGGGTGGCGTGGCAGCGTTCATCGATGTGTTGTCACCGGGCAGTCCGTTGTTCGACACTTACCTGCAAAGCGTCGAAGTGCTGCGCGACACCAGCCATGTGCGCGATTATTCCGCCGGTGAGTGGTTGCGTCAGGTCAGCGAAGCGGGGTTGCATACCCGCAGTACCACGCGTCAACGTCTGCGCCTGGAATACAACAGCTGGGTCGAACGCATGCGCACACCGCAAGTGATGCGCGCAGCGATCCGCGAACTGCAGCAATCGATGGGCAACGAAGTACGCGAATATTTTGAGATTGAGGCCGATGGTTCGTTCAGTACGGATGTACTCGTGCTGATGGCTGAACGATAAGCGCCGAACGATAAGCATTTTTCCGGGCGCGCCGGTCGATGGCGCACCGACTGAAAACATGAGGAAAGCATGAGCAAGCAGATTCTGATTCTCCCAGGTGACGGTATTGGCCCGGAAATCATGGCCGAAGCGGTCAAGGTGCTGGAATTGGCCAGCGACAAGTTCGCCCTGGGCTTTGAACTGAGTCACGACGTGATCGGCGGCGCCGCCATCGACAAGCACGGCGTGCCGCTGGCCGACGAAACCCTGGACCGTGCCCGCGCGGCCGATGCAGTGCTGCTGGGCGCTGTTGGCGGCCCGAAATGGGACGCCATCGAACGTGACATCCGCCCTGAGCGCGGCCTGCTGAAAATTCGTGCGCAACTGGGCCTGTTCGGCAACCTGCGTCCGGCGATCCTCTACCCGCAACTGGCCGAGGCTTCGAGCCTGAAAGCGGACATCGTTTCCGGCCTGGACATCCTGATCGTTCGCGAACTGACCGGCGGCATCTACTTCGGCGCGCCACGCGGCACCCGTACCCTGGAAAACGGCGAGCGTCAGTCCTACGACACCCTGCCGTACAGCGAAAGCGAAATCCGTCGCATCGCCCGTGTCGGTTTCGACATGGCGATGGTCCGTGGCAAGAAGCTGTGCTCGGTGGATAAGGCCAATGTGCTGGCTTCCAGCCAACTGTGGCGTGAAATCGTCGAAGAAGTGGCCAAGGATTACCCTGAAGTCGAACTGAGCCACATGTACGTCGACAACGCGGCGATGCAACTGGTGCGTGCACCGAAGCAGTTCGACGTGATCGTCACCGACAACATGTTCGGCGACATTCTGTCCGATCAGGCTTCGATGCTCACCGGTTCCATCGGTATGCTGCCTTCGGCGTCCCTGGACACCAACAACAAGGGCATGTACGAGCCGTGCCACGGTTCGGCGCCAGATATCGCCGGCAAAGGCATCGCCAACCCGCTGGCGACCATTTTGTCGGTGTCGATGATGTTGCGTTACAGCTTCAACCAGCAGGCCGCGGCCGATGCCATCGAAAAAGCCGTCAGCCTGGTGCTGGATCAGGGCTTGCGTACCGGTGACATCTGGTCGGCCGGTTGCACTAAAGTCGGTACGCAGGAAATGGGCGACGCAGTAGTCGCCGCGCTGCGGAATCTGTAATCTCTCGGGCCCGCTGCCAAATTCAAGATAAAGCAGCGGCCCACATTTCAAGAAGGTGTAGTTGCGATGAAACGTGTAGGTCTGATCGGTTGGCGCGGTATGGTCGGTTCCGTGCTCATGCAGCGGATGCTGGAAGAGCAGGATTTCGATCTTATCGAGCCGGTGTTTTTCACCACTTCCAATGTCGGTGGCCAAGGCCCGTCCGTGGGCAAGGACATTGCTCCGCTCAAGGACGCTTACAGCATTGAAGAGCTGAAAACCCTCGACGTGATTCTGACCTGTCAGGGTGGCGACTACACCAGCGAAGTGTTCCCCAAGCTGCGCGAAGCCGGCTGGCAGGGTTACTGGATCGACGCCGCTTCCAGCCTGCGCATGCAGGATGACGCGGTCATCGTTCTGGACCCGGTCAACCGCAAGGTCATCGACCAGCAACTGGACGCGGGCACCAAGAACTACATCGGCGGCAACTGCACCGTCAGCCTGATGCTGATGGGCCTGGGCGGCCTGTTCGAAGCCGGTCTGGTGGAGTGGATGAGCGCCATGACTTACCAGGCGGCCTCCGGTGCCGGCGCGCAGAACATGCGTGAACTGATCAAGCAAATGGGCGCGACCCACGCCGCTGTCGCCGATCAACTGGCCGATCCGGCCAGCGCGATCCTCGACATCGACCGTCGTGTTGCCGAAGCCATGCGCAGCGACGCGTACCCGACCGAAAACTTCGGCGTACCGCTGGCCGGCAGCCTAATCCCGTGGATTGACAAGGAACTGCCGAACGGTCAGAGCCGCGAAGAGTGGAAGGCCCAAGCCGAGACCAACAAGATCCTCGGTCGCTTCAAGAGCCCGATCCCGGTGGATGGCATCTGCGTGCGCATCGGCGCCATGCGCTGCCACAGCCAGGCGCTGACCATCAAGCTGAACAAAGACGTGCCAATGGCCGATATCGAAGGGCTGATCAGCCAGCATAACCCTTGGGTCAAGCTGGTGCCGAACAACCGCGATATCAGCATTCAGGAGCTGAGCCCGAACAAGGTCACCGGCACCCTGAACATTCCGGTCGGCCGTCTGCGCAAGCTGAACATGGGCTCGCAGTTCCTCGGCGCGTTCACCGTCGGCGACCAACTGCTGTGGGGCGCGGCCGAACCGCTGCGTCGCATGCTGCGGATCCTGCTTGAGCGTTGATCGATTGATGCAATGAAACAACCCGCGCCTTGAAAGAGGTGCGGGTTTTTTATTGGCCGTTAAAAGATCGCAGCCTTCGGCAGCTCCCACAGGTGTTCGCATTCCTTTGTA
>NZ_JBSVXD010000200.1:0-9766 GCF_054070755.1 Pseudomonas sp. SDO5591_S426
CGTTTCCCTGTAGGAGCTGCCGCAGGCTGCGATCTTTTCAACTATTCAACGCAGAACGAAAGCATGAATCTGTTCGAACTCGAAGACGAATTCACCCGCCTCACCCTCGCCCCGGAACTCGGTGGCAGCATCGTCAACTGGACCGTGCGCAGCACTGGCCAACCCTTGTTGCGCCACGCCGATACTCATGCCCTCAACACCGGTTTGCCCGGCAAGCTTGGCTGCTTTCCCTTGGTGCCTTGGTCCAACCGAATTGCCGAGGGCGGCTTCGACTGCCCCGATGGCTGGCTGGCGCTGACACCCAACAGCCTCACCGATCCACTACCGATTCACGGCAGCGCCTGGCAGCAAGCGTGGCAGGTGGTGTCTTCCACCGCGCATGAAGTGGTGCTGCAACTCGATAGCGCCTGTCCTTTCGCTTACTGCGCCCGCCAACGCTTCCATCTGAGCGAAGGCAAACTGAGCATCGAACTGAGCGTGACGCATCAGGCTGAGCAAGCCGCCTGGCATGGTCTGGGATTGCATCCGTACCTACCGCGCACCGCCAGCACCCGATTGCACGCGCCGGCCCGTCAGGTCTGGTTGTGCGACAGCACCAAACTGCCGACACAGCTCGACAGCCTGCCCGCCGATTGGGATTTCCAGTCACTCAAGTCGCTCCCCGATTCGCTGGTCGACAACGGCTTCTGCGATTGGAACGGCCGATGCCTGATCCAGCAACCGGATCTTGGGTATGAACTGGAATGCCAAGCCACCGGCAGCGATTACTACCTGCTCTACTGCCCGGTTGGCCTGGAGTTTTTCTGCATCGAGCCGGTAAGTCATCCGGTCAACGCGCATCACCTGCCCGGTCGACCAGGCTTGCGGTTACTCGAACAGGGACAAACCGCTGAACTGGGTTTCAGCCTGCAATACCGAGCCTTATAAGGCGCGCACCAGCATGTAGATGGCGACCACCAGACAGATGCTGGCAAAACCCACCTGAAGCGTCCGCGCCGGCACCTGGGCACAAAGCTTTCGGCCAATGACCATGCCGACAATGCTGGAGACGATGAAGGCAACACCCAGCCCATCAATGCGCACCCCGGCATGCAATGCTCCGATCACGCCGATGGCCGAGATCAGGCTGATCACCATCAGCGACGTGGCGATGATTCCACGCATCTGAACATCGGTCAGTTGCTTGAACGCAGGCACAATCAGAAACCCGCCGCCCACCCCCAGCAACCCTGACACGACACCGGTCACCGCCCCCAGCGCGGCGAGGGTCGCGGTGCATTTGGCGGTCCAGGAAAAGCGCCCGGTGTGCTGATCGAGCATGCAGTTCTTCTGGCCCCAGTTGGCATGCCCGTGATCGCTCGGCCCCTCGTCCTTGCGCTCACGCCGCAGCATCCGCGCAGCCACCATGACCATCAGCAGGCTGAACAGGATCATCAGGATTTTTTCCGGCAACTGATGGGCCAAGTAGATGCCCACCGGCGAAAACACCGCACCGAGCGCCGCGATCAACAATGCCGCGCGATAGCGCACCAGGCCATGCCGCAAACCATCGATGGCCCCCACCGCCGCTGCGCTGCCCACCGCGAACAGCGCAACGGGCGCCGCCGTGGTCATGCTCAATCCCAGGCCCAGCACCAACGCCGGTACGGCCAGAATGCCGCCGCCGGCCCCGGTCAAACCCAGCACCAATCCCATGACCACACCAAAAAAACTCGCCAGCAACATAAAACGCTCGTAATCCATGACAAAGGCCGGGAACGCCCGGTATCGATAGAGTGACAGGATAGAGCCCACCCGGATTTTTCGTTAACAGAATTGACGCGGGGGCTGGTCAGCGCAGGGAAAATGAAACTAACCTCATGACTTGTCCACGAAGAAACAACCCTCATGCCTGCCCTGATTGAAGCCTTTTTCGACGATGCCTCGTCCACCTACAGTTACGTGATCTACGAAGCGGATGGCGGGCAGTGTGCGATCGTCGACCCGGTGCTCGACTACAACCCGGCTGCCGGGCGAACCACCACCTTGCAGGCGGACCGGATCATCGCGTTCGTGCGCGAGCACCGCTTGCAGGTGCAGTGGCTGCTGGAAACCCACGCCCACGCCGATCACCTGTCCGCCGCGCCGTACCTGCGCCGGGAATTGGGCGGCCAGATCGCCATTGGCCAATCGATCTGCAAGGTGCAGAACGTGTTCAAGACCCTGTTCAACCTTGAGCCGGAATTTTGCATCGATGGCTCGCAGTTCGATCACCTGTTCGCCCCCGACGAAACTTTCCACATCGGCAACCTCAAGGCCACGGCGCTGCATGTGCCCGGCCATACCCCTGCGGACATGGCGTACCTGATCGGCAACGACGTGATTCTGGTGGGCGACACAATGTTCATGCCGGACGTCGGCACCGCACGCTGCGACTTTCCCGGCGGCAATGCCAATCAGATGTTCGCCTCGATCCACAAATTGCTGGCCTTCCCCGCCAGCGTGCGCCTTTACGTCTGCCACGATTACCCGCCCGAGGGCCGCACACCGCAGTGCATGACCACCGTTGGCGAACAGCGCAAAAGCAACATCCACGTGGGCGACGGCATCGACGAAGTGGCCTTCGTTGCCATGCGCACCCAGCGCGATGAGGGATTAGGCATGCCGACGCTGTTGCTGCCGGCGATTCAGGTCAATGTGCGGGCGGGGAATCTGCCGCCGGCGGAAGACAATGGCGTGATCTACCTGAAGATTCCACTTAACAAATTTTAAGAGCAAAAGATCGCAGCCTGCGGCAGCTCCTACGGGGTCCAGATGCAAAAGCGCAATCTCGGTTGCAGGTAATCAATGTAGGAGCTGGCGAAGCCTGCGATCTTTTGATCTTCAATTACCCAACGTCAGCCCATTCGCCGGCAACGGCAACGCCGTCTTATAACGCACCTGCTTCAGCGCAAAACTCGACCGAATGTTCGCCACCCCCGGCACCTTGGTCAAAAAGTCCATCATGAAGCGCTCCAGCGACTGAATGGTCGGCACCAGCACCCGGATCAAGTAATCCGGGTCGCCCGCCATCAAATAGCACTCCATCACTTCCGGCCGATCAGAAATCGCCTCTTCGAAATGCTGCAACGCTTCCTCCACCTGCTTCTCCAGGCTGACATGGATGAACACGTTCACGTGCAACCCCAGCAGGTCGGCGTCCAGCAGCGTTACCTGCTCGCGAATCAGGCCCAGTTCTTCCATCGCCTTGACCCGGTTGAAGCACGGTGTCGGCGACAGGTTGACCGAGCGTGCAAGGTCGGCGTTGGTAATCCGGGCGTTCTCCTGAAGGCTGTTGAGAATGCCGATATCGGTACGGTCCAGTTTGCGCATGAGACAAAACCACCTGTTTTTTATGTTTATGCAGATTTTTTATCTGCAAATGATCATTAGCGCAATGAAACAGAGAGAAATATTCTTCTTGGCCGGGCCTATGATTGTTGTAGGACAAGATTTCTTCTACCGAAGATTCCTGTCAGCTCACTACAAGAAATTCACAAGATCGAGCGTAGAAGCCATGACCCAAGCGTACGAACCGCTGCGCCTGCACGTCCCTGAACCTTCGGGCCGTCCCGGCTGCAAAACCGACTTCTCCTACCTGCATCTGACCGATGCCGGCACGGTGCGCAAACCCCCAATCGACGTTGAACCCGCCGAAACGGCCGATCTGGCCCGCGGCCTGATTCGCGTGCTCGACGATAAGGGCAACGCCCTGGGTCCGTGGGCCGAAGGCGTGCCCACCGAGATCCTGCGCAAAGGCATGCGCGCCATGCTCAAGACGCGGATCTACGACAACCGCATGGTGGTCGCCCAGCGTCAGAAGAAAATGTCGTTCTACATGCAGAGTCTCGGCGAAGAAGCCATCGGCAGCGCCCAGGCCCTGGCCTTGAACATCGACGACATGTGCTTCCCGACCTACCGTCAGCAAAGCATCCTGATGGCCCGCGACGTCCCGCTGGTGGACCTGATCTGCCAACTGCTGTCCAACGAGCGCGATCCGCTCAAGGGACGTCAGTTGCCGATCATGTATTCGGTGAAAGAGTCCGGTTTCTTCACCATCTCCGGCAACCTCGCGACCCAATTCATTCAGGCTGTGGGCTGGGGCATGGCCTCGGCGATCAAGGGCGAGACCAAAATCGCTTCGGCCTGGATCGGCGACGGCGCCACCGCTGAATCTGACTTCCACACCGCCCTGACTTTCGCCCACGTATACCGTGCGCCAGTGATCCTCAACGTGGTCAACAACCAGTGGGCGATCTCCACCTTCCAGGCGATTGCCGGTGGTGAAGCCACCACGTTCGCCGGTCGTGGCGTCGGTTGCGGCATCGCCTCGCTGCGAGTCGACGGTAACGATTTCTACGCGGTCTACGCCGCCTCGGCCTGGGCTGCCGAACGCGCCCGCCGCAACCTCGGCCCGACCATGATCGAATGGGTCACCTACCGCGCCGGCCCGCACTCGACCTCCGATGATCCATCCAAATACCGCCCGGCCGACGACTGGAGCCACTTCCCGTTGGGCGATCCGATCGCGCGCCTCAAGCAGCACCTGATCAAGGTCGGCCAGTGGTCCGAAGAGGAACACACCGCCGTCAGCGCCGAACTGGAAGCCGAAGTGATCGCCGCGCAGAAAGAAGCCGAGAAATTCGGCACCTTGGCCGGTGGCCAGATTCCAAGCGCCGCGACCATGTTCGAAGACGTCTACAAAGAGATGCCGGAGCACTTGAAGCGCCAGCGTCAAGAGCTGGGGATCTGACATGAACGATCACAACAACAATATCCAGTTGGACACCGCCATGACCACGACCACCATGACCATGATCCAGGCCCTGCGCTCGGCCATGGATGTGATGCTTGAGCGTGACGACAACGTCGTGGTGTTCGGCCAGGACGTCGGCTACTTCGGCGGCGTGTTCCGCTGCACCGAAGGTCTGCAGAACAAATACGGCACCTCCCGCGTGTTCGACGCGCCGATCTCCGAGAGCGGCATCGTTGGCGTCGCCGTGGGCATGGGCGCCTACGGTCTGCGCCCGGTGGCCGAGATCCAGTTCGCCGACTATGTGTACCCGGCGTCCGACCAGATCATTTCCGAAGCCGCCCGCCTGCGTTATCGCTCGGCCGGCGAGTTCACTGCTCCGATGACCCTGCGCATGCCCTGCGGCGGCGGCATTTACGGCGGCCAGACCCACAGCCAGAGCATCGAGGCGATGTTCACTCAGGTGTGCGGTCTGCGCACTGTCATGCCGTCCAACCCGTACGATGCCAAGGGCCTGCTGATCGCTTCCATCGAAAACGATGACCCGGTGATCTTCCTTGAGCCGAAACGCCTGTACAACGGCCCGTTCGACGGCCATCACGACCGCCCGGTAACCCCATGGTCGAAACACCCTGCCGCGCAAGTGCCAGATGGCTACTACACCGTGCCGCTGGACGTCGCCGCCATCACCCGTCCGGGCAAAGACGTGACCATCCTGACTTACGGCACCACCGTGTACGTCTCGCAAGTGGCCGCTGAAGAAACCGGCATCGACGCCGAAGTCATCGACCTGCGCAGCCTGTGGCCGCTGGACCTGGAAACCATCGTCAAGTCGGTGAAGAAAACCGGCCGCTGCGTAGTGGTCCATGAAGCCACCCGCACCTGCGGTTTCGGCGCCGAGCTGGTGTCGCTGGTGCAAGAACATTGCTTCCACCACCTGGAAGCGCCGATCGAACGCGTCACCGGCTGGGACACCCCCTACCCGCACGCGCAAGAGTGGGCGTATTTCCCTGGCCCGTCCCGTGTGGGCGCGGCTCTGAAACGGGTCATGGAGGTCTGAATGGGCACGCACGTTATTAAGATGCCGGACATTGGTGAAGGCATTGCAGAAGTTGAATTGTCGGTGTGGCACGTCAAGGTCGGCGACATGGTCGTCGAAGATCAGGTGCTGGCCGATGTCATGACCGATAAAGCGATGGTGGACATTCCGTCGCCGGTACATGGCAAGGTCATCGCCCTCGGCGGTCAGCCGGGGGAAGTCATGGCGGTCGGCAGTGTGCTGATCAGCATTGAAGTCGAAGGCGCGGGCAACGTTAAGGAGTCGGCGCAACCGGCACCTGTAAAAGAAGCACCGGTGGTAGCACCGAAAGTCGAAGCCGTGGTGGAAAGCAAACCGGTCGCTGCCGCAGCGCCGAAAGCTGCCGTTTGCCAGGGCCCGATGGTCGCTCGTGAAGCGGATGAACGTCCGCTGGCCTCCCCGGCCGTGCGCAAGCATGCGCTGGACTTGGGCATTCAACTGCGCCTGGTGCGTGGCACCGGCCCGGCCGGTCGCGTGTTGCATGAAGACCTAGACGCCTATCTAGCGCAAGGTCAGTCCAACGCATCGACGGTCAGCAGCGCTTACACCCAGCGCACTGACGAAGAACAAATCCCGGTGATCGGCATGCGCCGCAAGATCGCCCAGCGCATGCAGGACGCCACGCAACGCGCCGCTCACTTCAGTTACGTCGAAGAAATGGACGTCACCGCCGTGGAAGAGCTGCGCGCGCACCTCAACGAAAAACACGGTGCCACTCGCGGCAAGCTGACTTTGCTGCCGTTCCTGGTCCGCGCCATGGTCGTCGCGCTGCGCGATTTCCCGCAGATCAACGCCCGTTACGACGACGAAGCCCAGGTCATCACCCGCCTCGGCGCGGTGCATGTGGGTATCGCCACCCAGGCCGACATCGGTTTGATGGTGCCGGTGGTGCGTCACGCCGAAGCCCGCAGCCTGTGGGACAGCGCGACGGAAATCTCTCGCTTGGCCACCGCTGCGCGCAACGGCAAGGCCAGCCGCGATGAACTGTCCGGCTCGACCATCACCCTGACCAGCCTCGGCGCGTTGGGCGGCATCGTCAGCACGCCGGTGCTGAACCTGCCGGAAGTGGCGATCATTGGCGTAAACAAAATCGTCGAACGGCCGATGGTCATCAAAGGCCAGATCGTGATCCGCAAGATGATGAACCTCTCCAGCTCCTTCGATCACCGTGTGGTCGACGGCATGGACGCGGCGCTATTCATCCAGGCCATCCGTGGCTTGCTCGAACAACCCGCTACCTTGTTTGTGGAGTAACGAATGCAAACTTTGAACACCCAGTTGCTGATCATCGGAGGCGGCCCTGGCGGTTATGTAACGGCGATCCGTGCTGGTCAGTTGGGCATCCCGACCATTCTGGTGGAAGGCGAATCCCTGGGCGGCACTTGCCTGAACATCGGCTGCATTCCGTCCAAGGCGTTGATCCACGTCGCCGAGCAGTTTCACCAGACGCAACACCACAGCCAGCATTCGGCTCTGGGTATCAGCGTTTCGGCACCAACCCTCGACATCACCAAGAGCGTCGAGTGGAAGGACGGCATCGTCGATCGCCTGACTACCGGCGTCGCGGCATTGCTGAAAAAGAACAAGGTTCAGGTCGTTCAAGGCTGGGCCAAAGTGGTTGACGGTAAAACCGTCGACGTGGGCGACACGCGGATTCAATGCGAACACCTGGTGCTGGCCACCGGTTCCAAGAGCGTGAACCTGCCGATGCTGCCGATTGGCGGTCCGATCATCTCCTCCACCGAAGCGTTGGCACCAACTTCGGTTCCCAAGCGGCTGATCGTGGTCGGTGGCGGCTACATCGGTCTGGAACTGGGCATTGCCTATCGCAAGCTCGGTGCGGACGTTAGCGTGGTGGAAGCGCAGGATCGCATTCTGCCGGCCTACGATGCTGAGCTGACCCAACCGGTGCACGACGAACTGAAAAAACTCGGCGTGAAGCTTTACTTGAAACATAGCGTGCAGGGCTTTGATTCTTCGAATAATACCTTGCAAGTTCTGGAGCCGAGCGGCGACACCCTGAATCTGGAAACCGATCAGGTGCTGGTGGCCGTAGGCCGTAAACCGAACACTCAGGGCTGGAACCTCGAAGCGCTGAACCTGGACATGAACGGCTCGTCGATCAAGATCGACAACCGCTGCCAGACCAGCATGCGCAACGTGTACGCCATCGGCGACCTCAGCGGTGAACCAATGCTTGCGCACCGGGCCATGGCTCAGGGCGAGATGGTTGCCGAGCTGATCAGCGGCAAGTCCCGCGAGTTCAACCCTACCGCCATCGCCGCCGTGTGCTTCACCGACCCGGAACTGGTGGTGGTCGGCAAGACCCCGGACGAGGCCAAGGCTGCCGGCCTGGACTGCATCGTTTCCAGTTTTCCGTTCGCCGCCAATGGCCGGGCGATGACGCTGGAATCGAAAAGCGGCTTCGTGCGCGTAGTCGCCCGTCGGGACAATCATCTGATTGTCGGCTGGCAGGCGGTGGGTGTCGGGGTGTCCGAATTGTCCGCCGCGTTCGCGCAAAGCCTGGAAATGGGCGCGCGGCTGGAAGACATTGGCGGCACCATTCATGCGCATCCGACGCTGGGTGAAGCGGTGCAGGAAGCGGCGTTGCGGGCACTAGGTCATGCGCTGCACCTGTAACTGAGGTTGGCAGGGATGGCCCCATCGCCAGCAGGCTGGCTCCCACATTTGGAATGCGTTCCCCTGTGGGAGCTAGCCTGCTAGCGATTTCTTGAGGCCTGCGTGATTTATCTGTCTGTCATCCGATAGTCCGGGCTGCGAAACAGGCCCGGAATGAAGTATTGTTGTCCCCATCCAAAAAACGTCAGAAGCCTTGAACCGTTTCGACGGTTGTTCAGTGATAGAGGGTGTCATGGGTAACGAAAGCATCAATTGGGACAAGCTGGGTTTTGACTACATCAAGACCGACAAGCGCTATCTGTCGTACTTTCGCAATGGCGAGTGGGACAAAGGCACCCTGACCGAAGATAACGTGCTGCACATCAGCGAAGGCTCCACTGCCCTTCACTATGGCCAGCAATGCTTCGAGGGCATGAAGGCCTATCGTTGCAAGGACGGCTCGATCAACCTGTTCCGCCCGGACCAGAACGCCCTGCGCATGCAACGCAGCTGCGCGCGCCTGCTGATGCCGACAGTCGACACCGAGCAGTTCATCGAAGCCTGTAAAGCCGTGGTTCGCGCCAACGAGCGCTTCATCCCGCCTTACGGCACCGGCGGCGCGCTGTACCTGCGTCCGTTCGTGATCGGCGTGGGTGACAACATCGGCGTGCGCACCGCGCCCGAGTTCATCTTCTCGATCTTCTGCATCCCGGTCGGCGCCTACTTCAAGGGCGGCCTGACCCCGCACAACTTCCAGATCTCCAGCTACGACCGTGCCGCGCCGCAAGGCACCGGCGCCGCCAAGGTCGGTGGCAACTACGCCGCCAGCCTGATGCCGGGCTCCAAGGCCAAGAAAGCCAACTTCGCCGACGCCATCTACCTGGATCCGATGACCCACACCAAGATCGAGGAAGTCGGTTCGGCCAACTTCTTCGGGATCACCCACGACAACAAGTTCGTGACCCCGAACTCGCCGTCGGTACTGCCGGGCATCACCCGCCTGTCGCTGATCGAGCTGGCAAAGTCCCGTCTGGGCCTGGAAGTGGTTGAAGGTGACGTGCTGATCGACAAGCTGTCGGATTTCAAGGAAGCCGGTGCTTGCGGCACTGCTGCCGTGATCACGCCGATTGGCGGCATCGACTACAACGATCACCTGCACGTGTTCCACAGCGAAACCGAAGTCGGCCCGATCACCCAGAAGCTCTACAAAGAGCTGACCGGCGTGCAGACCGGCGACATCGAAGCGCCAGCGGGCTGGATCGTCAAGGTTTGACCTGACGCCCACCCGTAATAAAAAA
>NZ_JBSVXD010000201.1:0-9741 GCF_054070755.1 Pseudomonas sp. SDO5591_S426
ACAGCTCCTACAGGAACGGGTGAGAACCTGTAGGAGCTGTCGAGCGAAGCGAGGCTGCGATCTTTTCGGTTACGGCATTTCCGGCAGCTCTTGCGGGCGCAGGTCGAACACCAATACTTCGGCATCCACACCGTTGCTCAACGTCAGCACCTGTTCCTTGCGAACCCGCACGCCATCGCCTTCCTGCAACGGCTGGCCGTTGAGCTCGACACTGCCCCGCGCCACATGCACATAGGCGTAGCGATCGGCGGCCAGTTCCAGGGTGGCGCTTTCCTTGCCGTCGATCAGGGCGGCATACACCCGCGCATCCTGACGAACCTTCAGCGAACCCTTGGCGCCGTCGGGCGAGATGATCAGTTGCAGGCGACCGCGTTTTTTCTGCGTGCTGAAGTGCTCTTGCTGGTAGCGCGGTTTAGCGCCGCTGACCTCCGGTACGATCCAGATTTGCAGGAAGTGCACGGGCCGCTTGTCCGAGTGGTTGTATTCACTGTGCGCCACGCCGCTGCCGGCACTCATCAACTGCACGTCGCCGGGACGGATCACCGAGCCGGTGCCCAGGGTGTCCTTGTGTTCCAGCGCACCTTCGAGCACATAGGAAAAAATCTCCATGTCGCGGTGCGGGTGCTGGCCGAAACCTTTGCCGGCGGCGACGCGGTCATCGTTGATCACCAGCAGGTCGGAAAAACCCTGTTCTTTCGGGTTGCGGTAGTTGGCGAAGGAAAAGGTGTGGAACGACTTCAACCAGCCATGGTTGGCCATGCCACGATCAGAAGCTTTGCGAAGGGTCAGCATGATGAATTCTCCTGCGGGGACGTTGATTCGTCCGAGTGAGGAGAAGGTTAATGGTTACTGGTTGGTGCAATAAGTAGATGAAAATTGAAATACTGTCTCGATTGAGTTGACAGTTGTAGGTCACATGAACCACCGGTGTTTGCACAAAACCTGTGCGAGCGAGCTTGCTCGCGATGGCGGCTTCACATTCAATAGGTGCGTCGACTGATCCACCGCTATCGCGAGCAAGCTCGCTCCCACAGGGAACCGCGTTCGCTAAGCCTTTTGTTCAATTACTGTGATCTTTAACCCATGAAAACCGTGGCAATGGTGCTGTTCCCCAACTTCCTCCTGCTCGACATGGCCGGGCCGATGGAGGTGTTTTCCATCGCCAACCGTTACCTGAAACCCGACGATCACTATGTGCTGTCGACCATCGGAACCGAGCCCGGTGCGCTGCGGGCATCCAACGGGGTGAGCGTGCACGCCGATGTGCACATTGATCAGGCCTGCGACGGCTATGACCTGTTGCTGGTGCCCGGTGGTCCTGGTGCCTACAACGAAAACCATCCGCCGCTGCTCGACTGGCTCAGGCACAACGTCGGCCGGTCCGCCGGTTATGGCTCGATCTGCACCGGGGCCTTCGTGTTGGGGCATGCGGGGTTGCTCGACGGCTATCGGGTGACCACGCACTGGCATTACACCGAGCGGCTGATCAAGGCGTTCCCGACGGCCACCGTCGAGACTGACCAGATTTTCATTCAGGACCGCAACCTGATCACCTCCGGCGGCGTGACGGCCGGGATCGACCTGGCGTTGTCGGTGGTCGCTCGGGACCATGGCAAGAAAGTCGCCCAGGACGTCGCCAAAGTGTTGTTGGTAGTGATGAAACGCCAGGGCGGCCAGGCGCAGTTCAGTCCATTGATGGCGGCGGTGGCGCCTCACGAAACGGCGATCACCCGGGTGCAGAACCATGTACTCGAACGCCTCGACGAAACCTTCGGCATCGAACGCATGGCCGGTCTGGCTGCGATGAGCCCGCGTCACTTCGCCAGGGTCTTCGCCCGTGAAGTGGGCATGACGCCCATGGAGTTCCTGCAAAGTGCGCGCATCGATAGCGCGCGCAACCTGCTGGAAACCACGGAGTTGCCACTCAAGACCGTGGCCTTCAAGAGCGGCTTCGGCAGCGTGCGGCACATGCGCTTTTTGTTCAGTGAAAAACTCGGCCTGACCCCGACTCAGTACCGCGAGCAGTTCAGCTAGCGCCCTTGGCCGTTGTGCGCACCGTTATGGCCGGTACGCTCCCCCCGTGGCAGTTGTACCGTCACCGAGGCCTGCCAAGATAGCCGAGAACTCATTGCAAGGAAGGTACGGGGCCTGGATGGACTCGCGTGCCGAGCAGGCTCCCGGCGGGTGAACGTGCATGAACAGCATTAGAGACTTACACAGCGACACGGTGCTGCGCTTCGGCCCCTACGCATTCCACCTGAATCAGCGACTGGTTCTGGAAGGCGATCAACCGCTGCGGCTGGGCGGAAGGGCGCTGGATATCTTGCAGGTGCTGGTCGAGCACGCGGGCTCGGTGGTCAGCAAAGAGGAACTGATCGCACTGGTCTGGCCGCGCTCGGTGGTCGAGGAGATCAACCTGCGGGTGCACATTGCCGCCCTGCGACGGGCCTTTCGCGACGGGCAGAACGGCCATTGCTACATCGTCAATATTCCCCAGCGCGGCTACAGCTTTGTCGCGCCGGTACAGCAGGCATCGGAGCTCACGCCGATCTCGCTTGAAAACCTGCACAAACCCCAACATAACCTGCCGGCGCGGCTGACCCCGGTCACCGGGCGTGATGCGGTAGTCGGCAGTCTCGTGCGGCAGTTGCCGGTGCGGCGCTTCATGACCCTGGTCGGGCCGTGTGGCATCGGCAAGACCACCGTCGCGCTGCGGGTCGGTGAACTGCTGTTGCAGCATTATCGCGAAGGCGTGTGGCTGGTGGACCTGGCCACAATCGATGACCCCGCGCAGTTGGTCGATCACCTGACGCGAACCCTGGGATTGAACGTCGGCACCACCCTGGAGGCGCTCGGGCAATGGCATGCGTTATTGATCCTCGATAACTGCGAACATTTGCTGGAACGCTGCCGGACCCTGATCGAAGCGCTGCTGGCCTCGGCGCCACGCTTGTCGATTCTGGTCACCAGCCGCGAGCCGCTGCGGGCGAGCGGCGAAACACTCCTGCCGTTGCCGCCGCTGGTGGTGCCGCCCGTCTCGGCGTTACGCAGCATCGAGGAGTTCATGGGGTATTCGGCGGTGCAGCTGTTCGTCAGCCGTGCCCGGGCCCGTCAGCAAGGGTTTGCTCTGCGCGAACAGGACCTCAAGGCTGTACGCGAAATCTGTCGACGGCTCGATGGTTTGCCCCTGGCGATCGAGCTGGCGGCGGCGCAGATCGACGCGCTGGCGCTGGTGGGGTTGCAAGCGCAACTGGACAACTGTTTTCAACTGCTGACCCAAGGTCGGCGCACGGCCGTCCCGCGACACCAGACCCTCAAGGCCGCGCTCGACTGGAGCTACGAACGGCTGAGCCCGGCTGAGCAAACCGTGTTGCAGCGCCTGGCGGTGTTCAAGTCAGCGTTCACCCTGGACGCGGCGATGGGCGTCGTCAGTTGCGCCACATTGCTGCCAGCGAACCTGAACGGCGTGATGGACAGTCTTGTGCTCAAGTCGCTGTTGTCACTGGAGCAGGGTAACGGCGTGAGTCGATTCCGCTTCCTCAACACCACGCGCAGTTATGCCCTGGAAAAACTTGAACACAGTGGCGCGTTGCGCTCGGTCGAAATGCGCTATGCCGGTTACATCAGTCATACGCAGCAACCGTCAGACCGGCACGTCGCTCTGTAACTCGTCGAGCAAGCGTCGTACGGCCTTCAAGTCGGGCGTGGCATGACCTTCGGTGAAGCGCTGGTAGATCGGCGCCAGTAGCGTATGGGCCTGGCGGTAGCGGCCCTGACGCTGCCAAAGTCGCGCCAGCGAAGTGGCGCTGCGCAGTTCCCAGGCCAGTGCGCCCTGGGATTTCGCCACGTTGATTGCCTTGATCAGCACGGTTTCGGCGACGCAGTTTTTTATCGGGCAATCGGCAGCCAACAACCCATCGGCGCGAGCCCGCAGAATCTCTGCGGTGCTCCAGCCGGCGGCGCCGCTGTCGGCGCGTTGCAGCAAATCATCATCGACGAACGCGGTGTCCAGCGTGACCATGATTTCCTTGATCAGGCCGACACCCGGATGGCGCGGCGCAGCGGCACGATCAATGACCTGCGCGTAGTGTTGCGCCCAGTTGTAGAACAGCTGCACCGAGTGTTTCTGCGCCTGCTCCAGCAGCAATTGCAATAACTCGCGGGCAGTGCGGGTGTTGCCGTTGTAGTGGGCGATCAGGCAACCCGCGAGCGCCAGGGTGTAGCAGATCGAGGTGCCGTGGTTGATCTGCAGGGCAATGTCCAATGCCTGTCGGGCCGTGCGCCAGGCCTGTTCCGGTTGGCCCCGCAGCCAGAGGATGCGCGCGAGGATGGTCAGGGCGGCGACGCTCTGGTCGTATTGCACGCCAAAGCCGTGGGTGAAACGGTTGATATGGCCGCTGTGGGCCATGCGCTGGATTACTTCTTCGGCATTGAGCCGGGCGCGTTGCTGATCCCCGGCAAAGTGTAGGGCCAGCACCCGCAGACGATGGGTGCTCAGCGACAGCACCGGGTCGCCATGCAGGCCCAAACGGTCGAATTGCTGGCTCTGTTCCAGGGCCATTTGATAATGGCCGCAGCTGAGGTTGACCGCCATGTGCCCGGAGACGGCGCGCAACTCGCCGACCACGTCATTGCACTCTTTGGCCAGGGTTCTGGCGGTGACGAAAGCCCCGATGGTTTCAGCGCTGCCGCCCTGGGCGTGGTAGCAGGCACTGCCGAGGGCCAGTTTCAGGGACATTTTCAAACGCGGGCACGGCTCGGCGGCCGCATCGAGCAGGGCCAGGGCCTTGCGCACGTAACCACCGTGTTCGCGAAGCAAGGACAGTTCTTGCCAGAGCGGTGTGGAGGCCGCCGTCAGCTGGATCGCCAGCGCCTGCGGTCCCCGCGCATTCAAGCCCCAATCGAGGGCCGCGCGAATGTCCTCCAGGCCTCGGGCGTAACGCTCGATCCACAGCGCTGTCGGAATCAACTCCCAATCTTCTTGCGCTTGCTGCATCAGCGTCAGGCAACGCTGCGCGTGGCGTTCGCGGGTGCCGGGCAGTTCGGTGGTCTGTTCGAGTTTTTCCAGGGCATAGCTGCGGGTGGTGTCGAGCAGGCGGTAGAACACGTCTTCGTCGCCAACGTCCACGCTCAACAGGGATTTGGCCACCAGTTGCGTGATCGAACCAAACACTTCTTCGGGTTCGATGTGTTCGCCGACGATCACCGCGGCGGCTGACGCCAGGGTAAAGCCACCGCGGAACACGCCCAGTCGGCGCAAGCAGGTTTGTTCGCAGGCGTTGAGCAGTTCGAAGCTCCAGTCCAGCGTGGCGTGCAGCGTTTGATGGCGGGCGAGGGTCGTCTGGCTGCTGTGGGTGAGCAGGCGAAAACTGTCGTGCAGTTGTGCGAGCAAACCGTCGAGGCCAAGGCTGGCGACTTGCGCGGCGGCCAGTTCCAGCGCCAGCGGAATTCCGTCGAGGCGCCGGCAGATATCGATGACCAGAGGTAATTGGGCATCGTGCAGTTCGAAGTTGTCATGACTGGCCATGGCTCGCTCGACGAACAACTGCAACGCGGAAAAACTCAAGGCCTGAGCGCGATCAAGCACGGCAATCGGAGGAGGGCAGTCCAGCGATTCCAGGCGCTGGACGAATTCGCCCTCGGCCCGCAGGCTCTCGCGGCTGGTGGCCAGAATGTGCACGTGCGGCGCGCCACGCAGCAGGTTTTCACACAGCAGCGCCACGCTGTCGATCAGGTGTTCGCAGTTGTCGATGACCAGCAGCAGCTGTCGCTCGCGCAGGAACAGGGCGAGTCCACTCATCGGTTCGCTGTCGTGCAGGGACAGGCCCAGCAGCGTGGCCAAGTGGCCGCTGATCATCAACGGGTCGTTGATCGGCGCCAGGTCCAGCAGGCGAATGCCGTCGCGGTAGCGGCCGATCAGTTGTTCGGCGACGCGCAGGGCCACGGTGGTCTTGCCGATGCCACCGGGGCCGACCAGGGTGATGAAACGCTGGCGCGGCAGTTGCGTCACCAGATTGTCGACCAGCGCCTGGCGGCCGATCAGCCGGGTATGACGCACGGGCAGGTTGTGACCGTTCGATTCAATCGGGTCGCCTGCCGGGTGCTGTTCGACATGTTCCAGCGAGTAAGGCGCGACAAAGCTGTACCCGCGCTGGGCCACGGTGACGATGTAGCGCTGGCCGGCCTGGCCGTCGCCGAGGGCCTTGCGCAGGGCCGCCATGTGCACTCGCAGGTTGATTTCTTCGACTACGCTGTCAGGCCAGACTTCGGCGATCAGTTGCTGCTTGCTGACCACGTTCCCGGCGTGTTCCAGCAGGATCAACAGGATGTCCATGGCCCGTCGACCCAGGCGCAGGGGCTGGTCGGCCTCCATCACCAGGCGTTGTCCGGGGTAGATCCTGTAGGGGCCGAAATGCACAGCCTGTTCGAGGGCAAGGGTCAACGGGTCACTCCTGGTCGCATCCGTCTAGATCGCGGTTTTCGAGCATATTCCTCAGGTTTTTTGCCGAGCGCAATGCTGTGGCCGGCTGACTGCCGGGTGTTCGCTGCGACTGCCGGTTTCCCAGCATAGTCGGTGGGTTGCGTATTTGTTGGGCGCGGCGTCGGAAAAGCGGCGGATAGGGCTTTTGGCGCGTCAGGCAAAATTAACAACGTTTAACTCGTCGTGCGTCCGGTCCAGGCCCAAGACTCTGCTCCTACAGAAGGTTTAACCCATCGCAAGGACACCGGGATGAGCAACGTGGTGGTGATCTATCACAGTGGCTACGGGCACACCCGGGTCTTGGCCGAAGCCGTGGCCCAGGGTGTGCAACGACATCCCGGCAGCATCTGCCGGCTGATTGCGGTCGAGGATGTCGACGAACACTGGGACCACCTGCACCACGCTGACGCGATCATTTTCGGTGCGCCGACCTACATGGGCAGTGCCTCGGCCGCCTTCAAGGCATTCATGGAAGCCACGGCGTCCTTCTATCTGGCGCAACCGTGGCGCGACAAACTGGCCGCCGGCTTCACCAATTCCGGCTGCCTGTGCGGCGACAAGCTCAACACCTTGCAGCAGATGGCGGTGTTCGCCGCTCAGCATTCGATGATCTGGGTCGGGCTCGACGTGCTGCCGGCACGCTCCGCCACCGGGCTGTTCGACGGACAAATGAACCGGCTCGGCAGCTCGCTGGGCGCCATGGCCCAGTCCAACGTCGAACAGTCCCCCGATTTCGCCCCGCCCTTTGAGGACCGTTGCACCGCCGCGCACCTGGGCGAGCGGGTCGCGCGACTGGCCGAGCGAATGCGCCGCACAGCCGATTGATTCACCCCCAACCCCCACGTTAAGGAGCACGTCCCATGAGCACGTTCACCACCCGCGATGGCACCGAGATTTACTACAAGGACTGGGGCACCGGTCAGCCGATTGTCTTCAGTCACGGCTGGCCGCTGAATGCCGACAGCTGGGAATCGCAGATGATCTTCCTCGCCGACCAGGGTTACCGGGTCATCGCCCACGACCGTCGCGGTCATGGTCGTTCCAGCCAACCGTGGTCGGGCAACGACATGGACCATTACGCCGACGATCTGGCGCAGTTGATCGAACGGCTCGATCTGCAAGACGCCGTGCTGTTCGGTTTCTCCACCGGTGGCGGCGAAGTGGCGCGTTACATCGGTCGTCACGGCACCAGCCGAGTGGCCAAGGTCGGGCTGATTTCCGCAGTGCCGCCGCTGATGCTCAAGACCGCAGCCAACCCCGGCGGCCTGCCTGTCGAAGTATTCGACGGCATTCGCCAGGCGTCGCTGGTAGACCGCTCGCAGCTGTACATCGACCTCGCCAGCGGTCCGTTCTTCGGCTTCAACAAACCGGGCGCCAAACCGTCCCAGGGCATGATCGACTGGTTCTGGATGCAAGGCATGATGGCCGGCCACAAGAACGCCTATGACTGCATCAAGGCGTTCTCGGAAACCGACTTCACCGAAGACCTGAAAAAATTCGATATCCCCACACTGGTGATACATGGCGACGCCGATCAGGTGGTGCCGTACGAAGCGGCGGGCATCGCTTCGGCAGGATTGGTGAAAGGTTCTACGCTGAAGGTCTACCCCGGTGCGCCCCATGGCTTGACTGATACCCACAAGGATCAGCTCAACGCCGATCTACTGGCGTTCCTCAAGGGTTGATGCGCCTCGGCGCGGGCGTAGATCCGCGCCGGTTTTCGCTCCTGATGAGCTGTAACCGTCGAGAACCTGACCATGAAGAAGCTGACCAACGCCACCGGCGCCCCGGTGGCCGACAACCTCAACATCCAGACCGCCGGCCCACGCGGTCCGGCGCTGTTGCAAGACATCTGGTTGCTGGAAAAACTCGCGCATTTCGACCGTGAATTGATCCCCGAACGCCGCATGCACGCCAAGGGCTCTGGCGCCTATGGCACCTTCACGGTGACCAATGACATCACGCGTTACACAAAAGCCGACATTTTCAGCTCAGTGGGCAAGCAGACCCCGCTGTTCGTGCGTTTTTCCTCGGTGGCCGGTGAACGCGGCGCCGCCGACGCCGAGCGCGACATCCGTGGTTTCGCGGTGAAGTTCTACACCGACGAAGGCAACTGGGACATCGTCGGCAACAACACCCCGGTGTTTTTCTTCCGCGACCCGCTGCGTTTTTCCGACCTCAACCATGTGGTCAAGCGCGACCCGCGCACCGGCCTGCGCAACGCCACCAGCAACTGGGATTTCTGGACCCTGCTGCCCGAGGCGCTGCACCAGGTGACGATCGTCATGAGCGATCGCGGGATTCCCACCAGTTTCCGCCACATGCACGGCTTCGGCAGTCATACCTTCAGCCTGATCGACCGCGATAACCAGCGAGTGTGGGTGAAGTTTCATTTCGTCTGCCAGCAAGGCATCGAAAACCTGTCGGACGCCGAGGCAGCGGTGGTGGTCGGCAAGGACCGGGAAAGCAACCTGCGGGATTTGTACGAGAGCATCGAGCATGGGCATTTCCCGCAATGGAAACTGTGCATCCAGGTGATGGAAGAATCACAGGCCAACACGTATCGGCACAACCCGTTCGACTTGACCAAGGTCTGGCCGCATGGCGAGTTCCCGCTGATCGAAGTCGGCACCATGGAACTCAATCGCAACGCCGAAAACCACTTCGCCGAAATCGAACAAGCGGCGTTTTCCCCGGCCAACGTGGTGCCCGGTGTCAGTTTCTCGCCGGACCGCATGCTCCAGGCGCGGCTGTTTTCCTATGGTGATGCCCAGCGCTATCGCCTCGGGGTGAACTTCAATCACATCCCGGTCAACGCCCCGCGCTGCCCGCACCACAGCTATCACCGCGACGGCGCCATGCGCACCGACGGCAACCTCGGCGGCACGGCCAGTTACTTCCCGAACAGCGTCGGCGAATGGGAGGATTCCAAGGAGTTGTCCGAACCGCCGTTGCCGCTGGAAGGCTTTGCCCAGCACTACGACCATCGGCTGGAAGAGGACCACTACGAACAGCCCGGCAACCTGTTCCGCCTGCTGGACCCGGCGCGCCAGCAGTTGTTGTTCGAGAACACCGCGCGGGCCATGAACGGCGTACCGCAGTTGATCCGCCAGCGGCACATCGACAACTGCACCAAGGCTGACCCGGCTTATGGGCGCGGGGTGGCCGAGGCGTTGGAGCGGCTGGTGCCGTTGGGCTGAGGACTGTTCAAAGCAAGATCAAAAGATCGCAGCCTGCGGCAGCTCCTACGGGTGTACGCA
>NZ_JBSVXD010000202.1:0-9709 GCF_054070755.1 Pseudomonas sp. SDO5591_S426
GTTTCGACTGCGCCGGAAGTGGGGCGAATTATAGACACCTGAGATCTGCCGTCAACACCTATTTTCACAAAACTGTCATATAAGTCAAAAAAGCCCAGAAACGCGAAGGCCGGCCCAAATGGGCCGGCCTTCTTCCCTTCTACTTACAAGCTAGGGAACGCGAACTGCGAAGCTTCATGGCTGGCTCGTTGTGGCCAGCGCTGAGTGATGGCTTTGCGGCGCGTATAGAAACGCACGCCATCCGGACCGTAGGCGTGCAGATCGCCGAACAGCGAACGCTTCCAGCCGCCAAAGCTGTGGTAAGCCACTGGCACTGGCAACGGTACGTTCACACCGACCATACCCACTTCGATCTCATCGCAGAACAACCGCGCCGCTTCGCCGTCACGGGTGAAGATGCAAGTGCCGTTGCCGTATTCGTGATCGTTGATCAGCTGCATGGCTTCTTCCAGGCTGTTGACCCGAACGATGCACAGCACCGGCCCGAAGATCTCTTCTTTATAGATACGCATCTCTGGTGTGACGTTGTCGAACAGGCAGCCACCCAGGAAGAAGCCCTCCTCATGACCGGCCACGGTCAGACCACGACCATCCACCACCAGTGTCGCGCCAGCCGCTACGCCGTCTTCGACATAACCGCTGACCTTGTCACGCGCCTGACCGGTAACCAACGGCCCCATGTCCAGACCGCAGGAAGTGCCCGCACCAATTTTCAATGCCTTGATCTGCGGCGTCAGCTTGGCCACCAGTGCATCGGCAACCTGATCACCCACGCACACGGCCACCGAAATCGCCATGCAGCGCTCGCCGCAAGAACCGTAGGCCGCGCCCATCAGTGCGCTGACAGCGTTGTCCAGATCCGCATCCGGCATCAACACCGCGTGGTTCTTCGCGCCACCCAGGGCTTGAACGCGTTTGCCGCGCTTGGTGCCTTCGGAATAGATGTACTCGGCAATCGGCGTCGAACCGACGAAGCTCAGCGCTTTGACTTCCGGTGCTTCGATCAACGCATCCACCGCAGTCTTGTCGCCGTGCACCACGCTCAGCACACCTTTCGGCAGGCCAGCTTCGATCAGCAGTTGTGCAATCAGCAGGGTCGAGCTTGGATCACGCTCGGATGGCTTGAGGATGAAGCAGTTGCCGCAGACGATCGCCAGTGGATACATCCACAGCGGCACCATCGCCGGGAAGTTGAACGGGGTGATACCAGCCACCACGCCCAGCGGCTGGAAGTCCGACCAGGCATCGATGTTCGGGCCGACGTTACGGCTGTATTCACCCTTGAGGATTTCCGGTGCCGCGCAAGCGAACTCGACGTTCTCGATACCGCGCTTCAGTTCACCGGCAGCATCTTCGAGAGTCTTGCCGTGTTCTTCGCTGATCAATTGCGAGATACGCGCTTCGTTCTGCTCCAGCAGTTGCTTGAAGCGGAACATCACCTGAGCACGCTTGGCTGGTGGTGTGTTGCGCCAGGCCGGGAACGCTGCCTTGGCCGCGTCGATGGCGCTCTGGATGGTTTCGCGAGTCGCCAGCGGCAACTTGTGAATGGCCTGACCGGTCGACGGGTTGAACACATCAACTGCGCGTCCGTTCTCGGTCACCAGTTCGCCATTGATCAAATGCGGAATAACGCTCATGGAAGCTCCTGAAAAGTTGTCCACAGGCGCCCGTTTCCGAGCGCCCGTTGTTTATATATATAGAAGGAGAAATCAGTCGATCTTGCTCAGCACTTCACCGACCGCGTCGAACAGACGATCCAGGTCTTGCGGCTTGCTGTTGAAGGTTGGGCCGAACTGCAGGGTGTCGCCGCCGAAGCGTACGTAGAACCCGGCTTTCCACAGCGCCATGCCGGCTTCGAACGGACGCACGATGGCGTCGCCGTCACGCGGTGCAATCTGGATCGCACCGGCCAGGCCGAAGTTACGGATGTCGATGATGTGCTTGGTGCCCTTCAGGCCATGCAGTGCATTTTCGAAATGCGGCGCGACGTCGGCCACGCTCTGCACCAGGTTTTCCTTTTGCAGCAGGTCGAGTGCTGCCAGGCCAGCGGCACAAGCCACCGGGTGCGCGGAATAGGTGTAGCCGTGCGGGAATTCCACCGCGTACTCAGGCGTCGCCTGGTTCATGAAGGTCTGGTAGATCTCAGAGCTGGCAATCACCGCGCCCATCGGGATTGCGCCGTTGGTGACTTGCTTGGCGATGCACATCAGGTCCGGGGTCACGCCAAAAGTGGTGGCGCCGAACATGGTGCCGGTACGGCCGAAACCAGTGATCACTTCGTCGAATACCAGCAGGATGTTGTGCTGGTCGCAGATTTCGCGCAGACGCTTGAGGTAACCCTGAGGCGGAACCAGCACGCCAGCGGAACCGGCCAGAGGCTCGACGAACACGGCCGCGATGTTCGAAGCATCGTGCAGCTCGATCAGCTTCAGCAGTTCGTCAGCCAGAGCGATACCGCCCTGCTCCGGCATGCCACGGGAGTAAGCGTTGCTTGCCAGCAAAGTGTGCGGCAGGTGATCGACGTCCATCATCGCCTGACCGAACAGTTTGCGGTTGCCGTTCACACCGCCAAGGCTGGTGCCGGCAATGTTCACACCGTGGTAACCACGGGCACGGCCGATCATTTTGGTCTTGGTCGACTGGCCTTTCAGACGCCAGTAAGCACGAACCATCTTCACGGCGGTGTCGGCACACTCGGAGCCCGAGTCGGTGAAGAACACATGGTTCAGGTTGCCCGGCGTCAGGTCGGTAATTTTCTCAGCCAATTGGAACGACAGCGGATGGCCGTACTGGAAGCCTGGCGAGTAGTCGAGAGTGCCCAGTTGCTTGGCCACCGCTTCCTGGATTTCCTTGCGAGTGTGCCCGGCGCCGCAGGTCCACAGACCGGACAGCGAGTCATAAACCTTGCGGCCCTTGTCGTCGATCAACCAGCTGCCTTCTGCACCAACGATCAGGCGTGGGTCGCGCTGGAAGTTACGGTTGGCGGTGTATGGCATCCAGTGAGCGTCGAGCTTGAGCTGGCTGGCCAGGGAAGACGGGGCGTTTTCAGGCAAGTTCATGGGCGAAACCTCGCAAGGCGATAAGCGGCATAGGGAGAAAAACCGTTCTTGCAGCTAAATTGCCACGGGGATAAAGTCGGTGAAATCCAACTTTTCTAACCTTTAGTCAGGTCACCACTAAACTATGAGTGTTCGTCGCCCCGATCCCCTGGCGCAAGTCAGCGACTTCGATATTCGTTTGTTGCGGATTTTTCGCAGCGTCGTCGAATGCGGTGGATTCTCCGCAGCCGAAAGCGTGCTCGGTATCGGTCGCTCGGCCATCAGCCAGCAGATGAGCGATCTGGAGCAGCGCCTCGGCTTGCGCCTGTGTCAGCGCGGTCGTGCCGGTTTTTCTCTGACAGAAGAAGGCCGCGAGGTGTATCAGTCGGCGTTGCAGCTATTGAGTGCACTCGAAAGCTTTCGCACCGAGGTCAACGGCCTGCACCAGCACTTGCGCGGCGAATTGACGATTGGCCTGACCGACAACCTGGTCACCCTGCCCCACATGCGCATCACCCACGCCTTGGCGCAATTGAAGGAACGAGGGCCCGACGTGCAGATCCAGATCCGCATGATCGCGCCAAATGAAGTGGAACAAGGCGTGCTCGACGGTCGCTTGCACGTCGGCGTGGTGCCGCAGGCCAGTGCATTGTCGGGGCTGGAGTATCAACCGTTGTATAGCGAACGCTCGCTGCTGTATTGCGCAGTCGGCCACCCGCTGTTTTATGTCGATGACAAGCAACTGGACGATGCGCGCCTCAACAGCCAGGACGCCATTGCCCCGACCTTCCGTTTGCCCGCGGAAATCCAGGCTCATTACCAGGCGCTCAATTGCACCGCCAGTGCGTCGGACCGTGAAGGCATGGCGTTCCTGATTTTGACCGGTCGCTATATCGGTTACCTGCCGGACCATTACGCGAGCCTTTGGGTGCAACAAGGCCGGTTGCGAGCGCTGAAATCAAAAACGCGTTTCTATGACTTGAGCCTCGCCTCGGTCACTCGCAAGGGTCGTCGTCCTCATCTGGTCCTGGAAAGTTTTCTGGAAAGCCTCGCCGCGACGCGTTAATCATCATTGCGCCGCATAAGGGCTTGTCTGAAGCCTGTGGGTGCGCTATCAACGCAATGGCCTGCACCCACCCACTCGACCGGAAGTGCCTATGACCTTTGAAGTCCCAGCTCACGGCGGCAAACCCGCCAGCCGCATTCGTCAGAAAAACGAAGAGACCATCATCAAAGCCGCCGAAGACGAGTTCGCCCGTCACGGGTTCAAAGGCACCAGCATGAACACCATCGCCCTGAATGCCGGGCTGCCGAAGGCGAACCTGCATTACTACTTCACCAATAAACTGGGTTTGTACGTAGCGGTGCTGAGCAACATCATCGAGTTGTGGGACAGCACCTTCAACACATTGACCGCCGAGGACGATCCGGCGGAAGCGCTGACCCGTTACATCCGCGCGAAGATGGAGTTTTCCCGGCGTCAGCCGCAAGCCTCGCGAATCTTCGCCATGGAAGTCATCAGCGGTGGCGAATGCCTGACCGAATATTTCAACCAGGACTACCGCACCTGGTTCCAGGGCCGGGCGGCGGTGTTTCAGGCGTGGATCGACGCCGGTAAAATGGACCCGGTCGACCCGGTCAACCTGATCTTCCTGTTGTGGGGCAGCACCCAGCACTACGCCGATTTCGCCACGCAGATCTGCCGCGTCAGCGGCCGCACCAAGTTGACCAAGCAGGACATGGAAGACGCCGGCAACAACCTGATCCGCATCATTCTCAAGGGCTGCGGCCTGACGCCAAGCATTTAAGACACTTATGCCATTTACCCTCAGCGGCTTTTGCGAATACCGCGAAGAGATTCGCAAAAGCCGTTTCATTACCTTCGCCGCGCCCATCGGCAGCCCTGCCGAGGCGCAAGCGTTTATCGAACAGCACAGCGACCTGAATGCCACGCACAATTGCTGGGCGTGGAAGCTCGGCGACCAATACCGCAGCACCGACGACGGCGAGCCTGGCGGTACCGCCGGGCGGCCGATTCTGGCGGCCATCGAGGCGCAGGATTGCGATCAGGTCGTGGTGCTGGTGATCCGCTGGTATGGCGGCATTCAGCTGGGCACCGGCGGACTCGCCCGAGCCTATGGCGGTGGCGCCAACAAATGCCTGCAAACGGCGCCGAAGCTCGAGCTGATCAGCCGGGTGCCCCTGAGTTGTGCCTGCGCGTTCGGTGAGCTGGCCTTGGTGAAATTGCGAGTCGCCGATCTCGGTGGGCTGGTTGTGCAAGAGGACTTCACGGCCAACGGTGTTGAACTGCAATTGGCTGTGGGTGAAGCGCAGATTGAAACGCTGCAAAAGCAGCTCGCCGATTTGAGTCGCGGGCGCATTTTGTTGCAGCGCTGAACGATCAAAAGATCGCAGCCTTCGGCAGCTCCTACACAGGACAGCGCTCTTCTGTAAGAGCTGCCGAAGGCTGCGATTTTTTGGGGCACTGCTTATGCCTCGTGCACCCGACAGTTGCCCACATCTGCTGTGCACCCGGCTGTGGATAACCTGAGCACATACCGCTGTAACCCTTCTGTCATGCGGCTTTGCGGGCTTTGCTCACTTTTCGTCCAAATCGCCTTCGAAAAGTACAAATTCACGAAAAAACAAATACTTAGAGCGGTTTATCACCTTTAGAAGATAGCCGCCCCGCGCTTATGCCCGACATTTGCGCTTGCGCACAAATACTGTGGAGCAATCTGTGGATAACCCGTTCATTCCTGTCGCGGCACCATGCCGGGCATAGCTCGCGCCCGACTGCTCATTTTTTGATCAACAAATGCGGGGCAAAATTGGAGCCTTGCCCATGGGCATTGCTCCCAAGTGGTGCCGCTCATGAAACAAAACTGACCCAGGCACCGGACTCAACACCTTGCACCGCATGACTTTTCAGCTTTCCTGACTCAATGGCCAGGAAATTGCTTTATCCACAGGCATAAGTCCAATCGCCTTGAGCCTGTCATGCCCAACTCCGTGCCGATCCCCGATCAAACGCCGCGCCTGCAATTGCGCAGAATCAGCAAACGCTATCCCGGCTGCCTGGCCAACGATGCCATCGACCTGAGCATTGCGCCCGGTGAAATCCATGCCCTGCTCGGCGAAAACGGTGCGGGCAAAAGTACGCTGATGAAGATCATCTACGGCATCGTCCAGGCCGACGCCGGGGAACTGCTCTGGCAAGGGCAGCGAGTGACCATGCGCAACCCGGCCCAGGCTCGCGGCCTCGGGATCGGCATGGTGTTCCAGCATTTCTCGTTGTTCGAAACCCTGAGCGTGGCGCAGAACATTGCCCTGGCCATGGGCGCCAAGGCCGGCACGCCGAAACAGCTCGGGCCGAAGATTCGTGAAGTGTCGCAACGTTATGGCATGGCGCTGGAGCCGGAGCGACTTGTCCACAGCCTGTCGATTGGCGAGCGGCAACGGGTCGAAATCATTCGCTGCCTGATGCAAGACATCCGCCTGCTGATTCTCGATGAACCGACTTCAGTGCTGACGCCGCAAGAGGCCGATGACTTGTTCGTCACCCTGCGCCAACTCGCCACCGAGGGCTGCAGCATTTTGTTTATCAGCCACAAACTCGGCGAAGTCCGCGCCCTGTGCCACAGCGCAACGGTGCTGCGCGGCGGTCGGGTCGCCGGGCATTGCGTTCCCGCCGATTGCTCGGATCAACAACTGGCGCGGCTAATGGTGGGTGAGGCAGCGGAGTTGATCACTGACTATCCGAAGGTGACGGGTGCCGAGGCTTTCTTGCAGGTAAAGGGACTGTCCTGGCACAACCCTGACCCCTTCGGCTGTTCGCTGAAAAACGTCGACCTTGAAGTGCGCAGCGGTGAAATCGTCGGCATCGCGGGTGTCGCCGGCAATGGTCAGGATGAATTGCTGGACTTGCTAAGCGGTGAACAGCGGTTGGCCCGCGACAACGCCGCGACGATCAGTTTCGCCGGTGAGCCGGTCGCGCATTTGCGCCCCGATGTCCGACGTCGACAAGGACTGGCATTCGTCCCCGCCGAACGATTGGGCCACGGCGCCGTGCCGGAACTGAGCCTGGCGGACAACGCCCTGCTCACCGCGTTTCAACAGGGACTGGTGAGCAATGGCTTGGTGCAGCGTCGCAAAGTCGAGGCACTGGCCGAAGAAATCATTCGCCGTTTCGGGGTCAAGACTCCGGACAGCCAGACACCGGCTCGCAGCCTGTCCGGCGGTAATTTGCAGAAATTCATTCTCGGCCGGGAAATCCTTCAGCAACCGAAATTGCTCGTGGCCGCGCACCCGACCTGGGGCGTGGACGTCGGCGCGGCGGCGACCATTCACCGTGCGCTGATTGCCTTGCGTGATGCCGGCGCGGCGATCCTGGTGATCTCCGAAGACCTCGACGAACTGTTCCAGATCAGCGACCGCCTCGGCGCCTTGTGCGGCGGGCGACTGTCGCCGCTCAGGGCCACGGTCGATACGCGTCTGATCGATGTCGGTGGCTGGATGGCCGGCCGCTTCGATGCCCCTCAATCACCTGCATCTGTATCGATTTAACGGAGTGTCACATGCTGCTTTCTCTTGAACCCCGTGGCCAGCAATCGCGCCTGATGCTGTGGTGCTCGCCGTTGCTGGCTGCGGTCCTCACGCTGGGCTGTGGCTCGCTGCTGTTTATCGCTCTGGGACACGACCCGTTGCTGACCTTGCATACGCTGTTGATCGCGCCGGTCAGCGACCTGTATGGCGTATCCGAACTGTTGGTCAAAGCCTTGCCGATTCTGCTCTGTGCGTTGGGCCTCGCCGTGGCCTATCAGGCGCGGATCTGGAACATCGGCGCCGAAGGCCAACTGCTGCTCGGCGCACTGGCTGGCAGTGCGCTGGCGGTGAATATCATTGACATGCAAAGCCGCTGGGCGCTGGTGCTGATCCTGTTTGCCGGCACCCTGGCCGGCGCCGCGTGGGCGGGGCTGACCGCGTGGTTGCGCACGCGTTTCAACGCCAACGAAATCCTCACCAGCATCATGCTCAATTACATCGCCCTGAACCTTCTGCTGTTCTGCGTGCACGGTCCGCTGAAAGACCCGGAAGGTTTCAACTTTCCACAATCGGCGATGTTCGGCGATGCCAGTCGTTTGCCGTTGTTGATGGAGGATGGCCGGGTTCACGCGGGTGTGTATTTCGCCCTGCTTGCCTTGGTGGCGGTGTGGGTGTTGTTGCAGAAAAGCTTTGTCGGGTTCCAGATCAAAGTGCTCGGGCTGGACAAGCGTGCCGCCGGTTTCGTTGGCTTTCGCGAGAAGCGCCTGATCTGGCTCGCGCTGTTGATCAGCGGCGGTTTGGCGGGGCTGGCCGGCGTGTGTGAAGTCACCGGGCCGATCGGCCAATTGGTGCCGCAGGTCTCGCCGGGTTACGGCTATGCGGCGATCACCGTGGCGTTTCTGGGGCGGCTGAATCCGATCGGCATCCTGTTTTCCAGCCTGTTGATGGCGCTGTTGTACATCGGTGGCGAGAGCGCACAAATGAGTCTGAACCTGCCGCAAGCGATCACCCAATTGTTCCAGGGGATGATGCTGTTTTTCCTGCTGGCCAGTGATGTGCTGATTCTTTATCGACCGCGTTTGAACCTGCGCTGGGCCCGCCGCGCAACCACCGCCGTACCCGCAGGAGCGCTGTGATGGATATCGATCTGCTGGGCAACATTTTCTACGCCATGGTCCGCTGCGGTACGCCGTTGTTGCTGGTGGCGTTGGGCGAACTGATTTGCGAGAAAAGCGGAGTGCTCAACCTCGGTCAGGAAGGGATGATGCTGTTTGGTGCGGTGATCGGTTTCATCGTCGCCTTCAACAGCGGCAACCTGTGGCTTGGCGTGTTGCTGGCGATGCTCGCCGGGATGCTGTTATCGTCGCTGTTCGCGTTGGTGGCGCTGGTGTTCAACGCCAATCAAGTGGCCACCGGGTTGGCGTTGACGATTTTCGGCGTGGGCCTGTCGACCTTTGTCGGCGCCGCGTGGGTCGGCAAGCCGCTGACGGGTTTCGAACCGCTGGTGATCCCGTATTTGAGTGAGATTCCGCTGATCGGGCGGATGCTGTTTGCCCAGGATCTGCTGGTGTATTTGTCGTTCGCACTGTTTGCGCTGGTGGCCTGGGTGATTCTGAAAAGCCGCATCGGATTGATCATTCAGGCAGTGGGAGAAAACCCGGATGCGGCCAGCGCCATGGGCTTGCCGGTGTTGCGCGTACGGGCGTTGGCGGTGTTGTTCGGCGGCGCGATGGCCGGGTTGGCCGGGGCGTATCTGTCGCTGGCGTACACGCCGATGTGGGCGGAAAACATGAGCGCCGGCCGCGGCTGGATTGCCTTGGCGCTGGTGGTGTTTGCCAGTTGGCGGGTGTGGCGCCTGCTGCTGGGCGCGTACCTGTTCGGCCTCGCCAGCATCCTGCACCTGGTGGCGCAGGGATTGGGGCTGGCGATTCCGTCGAGCCTGCTGGCGATGCTGCCGTATGTCGCGACCATTGTGGTGTTGGTGCTGTTGTCGCGGGATGCGGTGCGGACACGGTTGTATGCGCCGGTGTCGTTGGGGCAGCCGTGGCAGGCCGGGCATTAGAGGTTGTTTTGGCGGGCCTCTTCGCGAGCAAGCCCGCTCCCACATTTGACCGAGTTCACACCCA
>NZ_JBSVXD010000203.1:0-9568 GCF_054070755.1 Pseudomonas sp. SDO5591_S426
CTGTATCACGCCCAATGTAGGAGCTGCCGAAGGCTGCGATCTTTTGATCTTGCTTGTAAATAACAAAATCAAAAGATCGCAGCCTCGTTACACTCGACAGCTCCTACAGGGAAACGCATTCCAATGTAGGAGCTGCCGCAGGCTCGGGCCGCGTTCGGACGATCTTTTGATCTGGCTTAAGGCGTAACGATATTGAACTGCGGCGCAAAGGTATCCAGGCTGCTCATCAACTCACCGAGCTTCTTGCCATTGCCTTGCAGCTTGACCAAACCTTTCTGGATCGCCGTCGGGAAGTCCAGTTGCTTGAGGCTGATCTGCTCCAGGGTTGCCTTGCTCATGCTCACCCCGGCATCCGCCTGCGGATTGAGCCCGGCGCGGTGGGTCAGCACGCCATTGCGCAGGGTCAGGGTGAAGTCCTTGTTCGAGTCTTCGAAGGTCCAGTTCAGGGTCATGTCATGGCCCACGGCTTTGTCGCTGTCCAGGCGAATCGCCAGGAAGTCGAAGAACATTTCCGGGCTCATCGCTCGTACCATGTCCGCCGATACCGAGGTGCCGCCATGCGGCGGAACGCCGTTGCGCAGTTCCATGGCGCCGGTCAGGTACATGTTGCGCCAGGTGGCGTTTTCGCTTTGATAACCCAGTTGCTCCAGCGTCTCGGCCTGTGCCTTGCGCGCGTCGCCGTTGTTCGGATCGCTGAACAGCAACTGATTGCCCAGCTGTGCGGCCCAGCGGTAATCACCCTTGGCCATCGCCGCGCGCATTTTCTCCAGCACCGCGGCGCCGCCGCCCATGGCCTCGACACTGCGTTTGGCGGTTTCCACCGGTGGCAACGGATTGAGATTGGCAGGGTTGCCGTCATAGAAACCCAGGTAACGCTGATACACCGCGCGCACGTTGAAACTCAGGGAACCGTAGTAACCGCGGGTGTACCACTTCTGGTCCAGCGTGCCCGGCAGTTTCTTGATCGCATCGGCGACTTCCAGCGGCGTCATGCCCTGGTTCAGCAAATGCAGGGTGCGGTCGTTGAGGAAGGCGTACATATCGCGCTGATCGGCGAGGAATGTGCGGATGCGCTCGCCGCCCCAGGTCGGCCAGTTGTGCTGGGCGAACAGCACGTCGCTCTTGTCGCCGTAACGCGCCAGGCTGCTGTCGAGGTATTGCGCCCAGGCTTTGGCATCACGCACTTGCGCACCGCGCGGGGTGAGAATGTTGTGCATCATTTGCGTGGCGTTTTCCGCCATGCACAGCGCCCGCAGTTGCGGCAGGTAGAGGTTCATTTCTGCTGGCGCTTCAGTGCCCGGCGTGAGCTGGAACTCTACGTCGAGGCCGGCGATGGTGCGGGTCTCCAGTTCCTTGTCGATCAGGTCGGTCGGCGCAATCAGGGTGATGGTGCCGCCGCTCGGCGAGCTCTTGCCCAGGCCTGCATCGACCTGACCATGTTCGCCACGGGGCAGCAGGCTGCCGAACTGGTATTGCGCACGGCGGCTCATGGCGTTGCCGGCGAACACGTTTTCGCTCATCACGTGTTCCATGAAACCCACGGGGGCGAACACCTTGACCTTGCCGGACTTGACGTCAGCCTCGTCGATCACCCCGCGCACGCCGCCGAAATGATCGACGTGGGTGTGGCTGTAGATCACCGCCACCACCGGTTTGCGCGGGCGATTCTGGTAGTACAGCTCCAGCGCCGCTTTGGCGGTTTCGGACATGGTCAGCGGGTCGATGATAATCAGCCCGTCGTCACCTTCGATGATGGTCATGTTGGCCAGATCGAGGCCGCGTACCTGATACAGCCTTGGACTGACTTCGAACAACCCGGCATGGGCACTGAGCTGGGCCAGGCGCCACAGGCTCGGGTTGACCGAGTCCGGGGCCTGGTCCTTGGCGAGGAAGTCATAGGCCGGCAGATCCCAGATGACCTTGCCGGCGGCATCCTTGATCTGGCCCTTGAATGGCGCGATCAAGCCTTTGCTGACCGACTCGAAATCGGTGCGATCACTGAAGGGCAGTTGTTGCAGCACTGCGGTATTGATGGCGGCAGTCTGCGCGCTGGCGGCGACCGGTGCATCGGCGGCGACCACCGATTGCGTCAGGCACGCGGTGATCAGGCAGGCCAGCAGGCCACGAGGGTGCAAAGCGAAACGAGGCATGGAGTCTCCGTTTTTTATCGTTATGGTTAGACCAGCCTCGAGGGTAAGGCGCCACCGGGCCGCGGCGATCATCGTCAACGGACAAAAACCATTCAGGGCCGCTATTCTTGGCCCACGCTCATCGAACGGGTTCTTTCATGCTTGAAGTCCAGGGTGTGTTCAAAAGCTACGCCACGCCGCAGGGGCCGTTGCCGGTGCTGCAAGGCGTCGACCTGAGTTTGAAACCCGGCAGCAGCCTGGCGTTGATGGGCGAGTCGGGCAGCGGCAAAAGCACCTTGCTGCACCTGATCGCCGGGCTGGACAAGGTTGATCGCGGCAGTATCCGCAGCGGTGAGCATCGACTGGAGCAGATGAACGAAGGGCAACTGGCGAACTGGCGACGCACCGAGATCGGCCTGGTGTTCCAGCAGTTCAACCTGATCGGCAGTTTGCGGGTGGAGGACAACCTCGCGTTTCAGGCGCGGCTCGCCGGGCGCCATGATCCGCGCTGGCAGGCGCATCTGGTGCAGCGGTTGGGGCTGGGCGAGTTGCTCAAGCGCTATCCGGAGCAACTCTCTGGCGGTCAGCAGCAACGGGTCGCATTGGGTCGAGCCCTGGCCTCGCAACCGAAACTGCTACTGGCCGACGAACCCACCGGCAGCCTGGATGAAACCACCAGCGACGAGGTATTGAGGTTATTGCTGGAGCTGCTCGATGACAGTGCCACGACTTTGTTGATGGTTACCCACAGCCCTGGCGTCGCCGCGCGACTGGCGGAAAAAGTGGTGCTGCACGGTGGGCGTCTGGCCGCTGTGGACGAGCGCTGACATGCGCATTTTTCGCGAAACCCTGCGGGCGCTGCTCAGTCACTGGCGGCAACACCCGGTGCAGTTTTTCAGTGTGCTGACCGGGTTGTGGCTGGCCACCAGCCTGCTGACCGGTGTGCAGGCGTTGAACAGCCAGGCGCGAGAAAGCTACGCCCGCGCCAGTCAATTGATCGGCGGCGAACCCCAGGCCAGCCTCAGCGCAACCGCTGGCGGGACGTTCCCTCAGCAATGGTTTATCGACCTGCGTCGCGCCGGTTGGCCGGTGTCGCCGGTGCTGCAAGGGCGGGTGACGCTCAAGGGTCATGAGGACCAGCGGCTGCAACTAATGGGCATCGAGCCGGTGTCACTGCCGGCCGGTAACGAGGTAGCAGGGCAGGCACTGGCGATCGAGCAAGTCGTCGAGTTTTTTAGCCCGCCCGGCAGTACCTGGATTTCGCCGTCGACCTTGCAGGCGTTGGGTTTGCGCGAAGGCGACCGGCCTTTGAGCGTCAGCGGTGCATCGTTGCCGCCCCTGCATGTACAAACCGATATGGCCCCCGGCGTGTTGCTGGTGGACATCGGTTTTGCCCAGCAGATTCTCGGTTTGCCCGATCAGCTCTCGCGCCTGCTGCTGCCCAAGGATTTCATCGCGACATTGCCCGAGCCGTTCAAGGGACAACTGCAATTCAAAAGCAGCGCTGAAGAAAACAATCTGGTGCGCCTGACCGAGAGCTTTCATCTGAACCTCAATGCGCTGGGTTTTCTGTCGTTCGTGGTCGGGCTGTTCATCGTGCATGCCGCGATCGGGCTGGCGCTGGAGCAGCGTCGAGGTTTGCTGCGGACAATGCGCGCTTGCGGCGTCAGCGCGCGGATGTTGATTGCCTGCCTCGCGGTCGAACTGGGCGGGTTGGCCTTGATCGGCGGCGTGGCTGGAGTCGTCAGCGGCTATCTGCTGGCCGGCGTGTTGCTGCCGGATGTCGCCGCCAGCCTGCGCGGTTTGTACGGCGCCGAAGTGGCGGGGCAGTTGAGCCTCAGTCCGCTGTGGTGGCTCAGCGGAATTGGCTTGAGCCTGCTGGGCGCCTTGCTCGCCGGTGGCAACAGTTTGTGGCGGGCGTCGCGCTTGCCGTTGCTGGCGCTGGCCGACCCGCAGGCCTGGCACCAGGCGCATGCGCGATGGTTGCGGCGTCAGGGTTGGGTGGCGGCGCTGGCCTTGGTAATGGCGGGGCTGGCATTGGTGTTTGGCGACAGCCTGATCAGCGGATTTGTCTTGATGGCGACGCTGTTGGTCGGTGCGGCGCTGGCGCTGCCCGTGGTGCTTGATGCGCTGCTCAACCTGCTGCTGCAACGCAATCGCTCGGTACTCGGCCAGTGGTTTCTTGCCGATTGTCGCCAGCAATTGCCGGCCCTGAGCCTGGCGCTGATGGCGCTGCTGTTGGCGCTGGCGGCCAACATCGGCGCCGGCAGCATGACCGCCGGTTTTCGCCAGACGTTCAGCGACTGGCTCGAACAACGGCTGACCGCCGAGCTTTACCTCAACCCGCAAAACCCGGCCCAGGCCCGGGAGCTGCACACCTGGCTCGAACAACAGCCGCAGCCCACGGCGGTGCTGCCCAACTGGCAGGTGTCGATCCAGCTGCAAGGCTGGCCGGCGGATGTCTTCGGCGTGATCGATCACCCGACCTATCGCCAGCACTGGCCGCTGCTGGAAGCCTTGGGTGACAAACCTTGGGATCACCTGGCCACGGACGATGCCGTGATGCTCAGCGAGCAATTGGCGCGACGCTTGAAAGTGCAGTTGGGTGATCACCTGCCGATCGCTACGCCCAATGGTCCATGGTCGCCGCGCATCGTCGGGATCTACGCCGACTACGGCAATCCGAAGGGTCACCTGCTGGTCAATGTCCATCACCTGCTACGCGGTTGGCCGCAGTTGACGCCGAATCGCTTCAACCTGCGCATTGAACCGGCGTCGATTGCGCCGTTCGTGAAGGCGCTGCAAGAGCGTTTCGCCCTGGAGGACAGCCGAATCGTCGATCAGGCGCGGCTCAAAGAATGGTCCACGCAAGTGTTCGAACGCACCTTCGCCGCCACCGCCGCGCTCAACAGCCTGACCTTGTGCGTGGCCGGCGTGGCGTTGTTTATCAGCCTGCTGACCCAGAGCCAGAGTCGCCTCGGGCAACTGGCGCCGCTGTGGGCGCTGGGCGTGACACGACGGCAATTGATGCTGCTCAACCTCGGGCAAACCTGGCTGCTGGCGGTGCTGACACTGGTGCTGGCGTTGCCGCTGGGCATTGCATTGGCCTGGTGCCTGGACACGGTGATCAACGTCCAGGCGTTCGGCTGGCGCCTGCCGCTGCGGGTGTTTCCGTTGCAACTATTGCAGTTGATGGGGTTGGCGCTGGTGGCGACGTTGCTGGCTTCGGCATGGCCGTTGTATTCGTTGTATCGCACGCAACCGGCGGACTTGCTGAGGACGTTTGCCCATGAGGATTAAGTTCGCCGTGTGGCTGTTGGTGCTGGCGTTGGGCGGCTGCGATCAACCGGCGCCAGCGGAAAAAGGCTTCGCGGGGCTGGGCAACCAAGCGACGGCCTTCACGCCGGTCGTTCCCGGTCGGGAGTTCAGCTTTCCGGCGGATCACGGCCCCCACGACGGTTTTCGTATTGAATGGTGGTACGTCACCGCCAATCTCAAGGACGAACACGGCCAGGAATTCGGTGCGCAGTGGACGCTGTTTCGCAGCGCCTTGAAAGCCACGCCCGAGGTGGCTGGTTGGGAAAACCAGACAATCTGGCTCGGGCATGCGGCGGTGACCTCGGCGACGGCGCATCGCGCGGCCGAACGCTATGCCCGGGGCGGCATCGGTCAGGCCGGAGTCAGCCTGGCGCCGTTCAACGCATGGATTGATGACTGGCGATTCAGCAGTCAGGTGTCTGCTGAGAATCCGCTGGCCGACCTGCAACTCAGCGCCCGTGACAAATTGTTCAGTTACCAATTGCGGCTGACCTCAACCCGTCCGCTGGTGCTGCAAGGTGACAAGGGTTTCAGTCAGAAATCTGAACAGGGCCAGGCCTCGTACTACTACAGCCAGCCGTTTTTCCAGGCCAGCGGCACCCTGGAAATCGACGGTAAGCGTTATCAGGTCAAAGGCCCCGCGTGGCTCGACCGCGAATGGAGCAGCCAGCCCCTGACTGTCAACCAGACCGGTTGGGACTGGTTTTCCCTGCACCTGGACAGTGGCGAACAGGTGATGCTCTATCGCATGCGGCAAAAGGACGGCGAGCCCTATCTGACCGGCACCTGGATCGATGCCCAAGGCCAAACACAATTGTTGCAGGCCGGTGACATCCGCCTCACGCCGCAGGACACCGCTACCGTGGCAGGGCGCAAGATGCCGGTGCATTGGTCAATCAAGATTCCCGGCAAGAATCTAGACATTGTCATCAGCGCCCTCAATCCCGATGCCTGGATGGATTTGCGCATTCCTTACTGGGAAGGGCCGTTGCGCTTGAGCGGCAGTCATGGCGGGCAGGGGTATCTGGAAATGACCGGGTATTGAGTCGGAACTCTCGGTAGCACGCGGGCCTCCTAAATCAAGAAGGCCATTGACCGGAGACTGCCATGCGCGAAGACCTCACACCGCCCGACCTTGACGCATGGCAGCGCCTGTTTGAAGACCAAGGCTACTGGCAACAGTCCCCCGACGCCCATTACATCGCATTGCTGCGCCTGGCCGACGACCTGCTGGGGCAGGGCGCCATTGATCTCCAACAGTGGCAAGACTTGCGGGCCAAGGCGGAGCAATCCCACAAAGACTCACCGGCCATCAACGTTGCCCGTGAAGTCGACGATCCCGAAGCTTGAGGTAATTGACCATGAAGCCGACACTGGAATCAGAAAACCCCGACGAGCCACGTCCACCTGGAGAAACCGAGCGCGACAACGATGCCCTGCGCCCAACCGACCCGGCCCGGCGCAAGGAAAGCGGCAAGGCTACGGCCAGCGGAGAATCGACTGCGCAGGAAACGGCGAAGACTGCAGTTGAGCGTCGAACTCTCTAAACAGCGTCTATGCTCATTCCCACGCGGCGTTGAACCGGGTTTCAGCGCCGTTTGTCGCCAATAGACCACAGGGAATGTTCTGCCTATGAAACGCCACGCACTGACCAAAGCCATCACCCTTGCCACCTTGCTGTCTGCCGCCAGCCTGAGCGCCGTTGCCGCGGATATTCCGCTGTCTGCCGTCGTGGAAGCGGATCAAGTCACCACCAAGGTCGTTTCTGTCGATGCCGCCAGCCATCAAGTGGTCCTTGAAGGGCCGGAAGGTCGCCAGGTGCATGTGCAACTGACCGACAAAGCCAAGAACCTCGACAACCTGAAAGTCGGCGATCAGGTCGACGTCAAGGTGACTCGCGCCGTTGCGGCTTACCTTGACACTGATGTCGACAAGGGCCTGCCAGGAAGTACCGAGCGCACCGGCGAAGTCCGCGCCGCGCCGGGTAGCGCCAATCCTGGTGGCGAAGCCTACCGTCAGGTTCAGGTTCAGTTGAAGATCACCGGCATTGATGTGAAGAACAACCGTGTGACCTTCGAGAACCCTAAAGGCCAGTCGAAAACAGTCGATGTCGAAAGACCGGAAGTTCAAGCAAAACTGAAGGATCTGAAAGTTGGGCAAAGCGTGTATGTGACTTACACCGACATCCTGACCGTGACCAGCAAACGCGGAAGTTGAGTGTTAGCTCTACTTTAAGATTGTTCTTGTACAATTTTTTGTATAAGAACAATCAGCCTTGTTTATGGTCGAGCTGGTGAGTTTTTAGTCGTCTGCCCAAGTAATATTGGAGTCGGCATTTAATGGAATATGTATCGGAAAATTTCATTTTTTAATCGCGGACATATTCATCGACTTCAATTAAAATGTGCCCCGTTCGCCCAGTGTCACGGCTCTTTACCAGTGCATGGATTGCCGAGGCCATTGCACTGGGCGAACACCTTTGTTTGAGTGCAGTATCAAATTTCAGATGAAAAAAAGGCGACAGTTAAGTCGCCTTTTTTATGCGCGCAATTTATTCGGTTTTCAGCTTGCGCCAGTCATCCGATCCTGAAGTGCCGGATGCTTCGTGCGTCCAGGTTATCTTGCGATAGGAAAAGTGTACATCTTGCAGATGAGTGAAGTGTGAGTTGGCAGGGTCCTGGCAGTTGTGCATGTAGTCTTTGATATCGACGATGATCGCGTCTTCCAAAACAGTGGAATAGTAGTGCTCTTGAATGCCTTGCGCCGAGGTACGAAACCATTGGATTTCGATTTTTGTCAGCTTCTCGCCGGAAGTCAGCGCTGCCAGCAACAGTGGAGAAGCCTTGTCGAATACCTTGGTGATTACGACGGGTTTGTGAACGCGCTGGCCGGTCGGCTGGCCCGACTGAGGGTCACGCGGAATGCTCAGTTCGTGGCTGAAACCCTGGACCATTACCTGATCTTCGTGGCCTTCCTGATAAGTATTGCCAACAGAAGTGGCGGTGAATGCACCGGCAGTGATCAAGCCCTGTTTCTCGCCAGTCACGGACATGTACGCGGGTGTGGCCATGGATGCTCTCCTTGCTAGAGTTAAGTCAGACTCCCGACAGGCACAATCGCCCGATGGGGGCCTGACGGTTAACAAGGTCCGTGCCATAAATCTGAAAGCCATGTAAACCGGGTGGTTGAGTTGATTTACTGAACGTTCTGTAGCGAAAAACCCTCAATATTTGCGCAGAAAGTTGCGCGACAGAGGACTGCTTTTGGCGCAACGTGTCGAAGAGCCTTGCAGGCTGAACGATTCCCTCCGTGCCATGTTCCTGTGAGAGGAAAAAACGCAGCTTTCCTGCGCATCACGGCCATACGCCACCACCGCAGTCCCGAGACGGAGTGAAGACGACATGAAAATCCTGATGGTTTTAACGTCCCACGATCAATTGGGTAACACCGGCAAGAAAACCGGATTCTGGCTGGAAGAGTTCGCCGCACCGTATTACGCCTTCACGGATGCCGGCGCGCAATTGACCCTGGCCTCTCCCAAGGGCGGGCAACCGCCGCTGGACCCGAAAAGCGACGAGCCCGACGCGCAAACCGAAGCCACCGAGCGTTTCCGCAAGGATTCTGCGGCGCAGTCGGCACTGGCCTCGACCGTCGTACTTAATTCAGTGAGCGCCGGCGATTACGATGCGATCTTCTACCCGGGCGGCCATGGCCCGCTGTGGGACCTGGCCGAAGACAAGCATTCGATTGCCCTGATCGAAGCGTTCTACAACGCCGGAAAACCCGTTGCGACGGTTTGCCATGCACCGGGTGTGCTTCGTCATGCCAAAGGCGCGGATGGCCAGCCATTGGTCAAGGGCAAGAAGGTCACGGGGTTCACCAACAGTGAGGAAGACGCCGTGCAACTGACCGATGTCGTGCCGTTTCTGGTCGAGGACGAACTCAAGGCCAAGGGCGGGATTTTTTCCAAGGGGCCTGACTGGGCGAGCTATGTGCTCACTGATGGCCTGTTGCTGACCGGGCAGAATCCCGCGTCGTCGCAGGCGACGGCGGAAGCGCTGTTGGCGAAGCTGAAATAGAAGATCAAAAGATCGCAGCCTGCGGCAGCTCCTACAGGAAAA
>NZ_JBSVXD010000204.1:0-9537 GCF_054070755.1 Pseudomonas sp. SDO5591_S426
GACTGCCACCGTGGCGCATTGACGCCTCGGCTTGGGCGAGTCCATCCAATTACAGTAATTTGTTGCGTTGCGAAGATTCGGTAATAAAAAAGGCGCGGTCCTTGCGGAGCGCGCCTTTTTTCGTTCAGCGGCTTATCAGCTGCCGAGTGCCTTCGAAGCCAGCCAGAACAACCCGGCCGACAGGCCCACGGTTGCCGGCAGGGTCAGCACCCAGGCCAGCAGGATGGTCTTGACGGTGCCGCCTTGCAGGCCGCTTTTGTTGGCGACCATGGTGCCGGCCACGCCCGAGGACAGGACGTGGGTGGTCGACACCGGCAGGCTGAAGATGTTGGCCATGCCGATCAGGCTGGCGGTGGTGATCTGCGCCGACATGCCCTGGGAATAGGTCATGCCCTGTTTGCCGATCTTCTCGCCGATGGTCAGTACCACGCGTTTCCAGCCAACCATGGTGCCCAGGCCCAGGGCCAGTGCGACCGCCAGAATCACCCAGAACGGGGCGTATTCGGTGGTGGTGGTCAGGTCCTTGCGCAGTTTGTCCAGGTCAGCCTTTTCACGAGGAGCCAGGCCTGGCAGCTTGCTGACCTTCTTCGCTGTGTCATCCAGACAGAGCAGGTAGCGACGCACTTCGATGCGGCTTTCGGACGGCAGCGAATGGTAGTCGGCTACGCCCTTGAGAGTGCCGAGCAGGGCGGTGATGGTCGGTTCGGTCTGTTGCGGGTTGCAACGGAATTTCTCCGGCAGGTCACCATCCACGCTTTTGCCCAAGGCCAGGAATTCGCCCAGGGTTTCGGAATTGCGCTGGTAGAACTGGCTCAGGTGCAGGGTGGCGTCGCGGGTACGCTCGATCTGGTACGTGGTGCTGTTCAGGTCGAGAACGAATTGCGCCGGCACGATACCGATCAGCACCAGCATGATCAGGCCGATACCTTTCTGACCATCGTTGGAACCGTGCACGAAGCTCACGGCCATGGCCGAGATCACCAATACCAGGCGGTTCCAGAACGGCGGGTGTTTCTTGTCGTCGATCTTGCGGCGCTGTTCCGGCGTCTTGTGCATCTTCGACAGCGGACGCCACCATTTCAGACCGATCAGGATCAGCGCAGCGATCAGGAAACCTGCCATTGGCGAGAACACCAGCGACATACCGATATCGATCGCTTTCTGCCAGTTCACGCCGTCGGCCAACGGAATGTCGTTGATCAGGGCGTTCGCCAGGCCCACGCCGAGGATCGAACCGATCAGCGTATGGGAACTGGAAGCAGGGATACCGAAGTACCAGGTGCCCAGGTTCCAGGTGATGGCTGCGGCGAGCAACGAGAACACCATCGCCAGTCCGTGACCGGTGTTCACATTGATCAGCAGTTCCACCGGTAGCAAGTGGACAATGGCATACGCCACGCCAACGCCGCCCAGCAACACGCCGAGGAAATTGAACACACCGGAAAAGAACACCGCCAGATGAGGCGGCATCGCTTTGGTGTAGATAACAGTGGCTACCGCGTTAGCGGTGTCATGAAATCCGTTGATGAACTCGAAGGCGAGGACAAAAGTCAGGGCGAGCAGGAGGCTCACAAGCACCCAAGCATCCAGTCCGCTGAATAAATCGATCATGAAGGTTTTCTGACCCGGTCATAAGGGGGGCGGGATTATGCCAGAAAAGCGTGCCAATCAATGCACTAGCTGCTCGTCGGTAACATTCTTCAACGAATTTTTTCGCAGCCGCAGCTTCGGTTACGGCGATTTTTCAGGGATTGCAAGTCATTGAATTTCTTTAAAAACCCTGTAATCACAAGGGTTTCGCAAGCTTGAAACAGGAGCTTGTCGACTTGTATGAAATTTCTGAGAGGAGGGTCAGTTATGAGCCTTTCACCCTGTCAGATGAGCAAGGTGGCCGCTGCCCGCTCGTAGCGGGCGCAAAAGGCAACATCAATGCATCCCGCTTTTACCGGGTGCAAACGCAGACCCTTGGAAGGATTCAAGCCGAAGCCGTCATGGCTCTTCGGTTTTGAGATCCTTTTCCATTTTTTCCAGTTCTTGCTTGAAAACCTGATCCTGAACGGTGGCGCGTTTACGCCAGGGCTTGCGTTCCGGTTCGGGCTGGGCGGCGTAGGTGGTGACTTCCCCGCCGTAAACTTCCTTGTAACGTTGTTCCTGGCGCTCAAGTTCCGCGCGCAGTTCGTCTTTCGTCACAGTGCTACCTGATTGAGTTGAGATAAATTCTGGTGAAACGCGCTGCGTTCAATGTATTGACCACGCTCGGCGAAAAGACAAGGCCCATGCAGGCATCGTTTTTACTGCAGGGCGATCAATACATCCATGTTGCAGGCGGCCACGGCACCAGAGGAAAATAGCTGACGTAGCATCAGATTCCTGTTTCGGCGAGCGCATTGGCGATGCGAATGCAGTCAGCGTAGGGCGCTTGCCGGAGGCAGCGGCGATGGGACATCGCGCCACCGGGTAGCGGGAGCGGCGAGTAAAAAACCGTCTGGCTACTGATTTGCATTATAGCGAGCGATTCACAGAACACTATCGCCAAACAGTTAAAAGTAGATCTTGATGTGTGATTGTTTTGTTGCCCGCAACTTTTACAGTCAACTAGCGTATTGGCGAAGGTCACTGTGCAGCGATGCCTTTCTGGCGCCATTAAGTCGAACAACTTAGGGCAACTTAAGCCAGCGTTTCGGCCAGCGTGAAAACATATAAGAAAGGTTGCGCAATTCAGCCTGTCGGCGGTTCGGGAGGGCGGCGGGGCAATTGCGATTATCGGTCGATGGTTCGATAATCGCCCGATGTTGCTTGCCCGGTCTTGTTTACCGGGTCCATGGCGCTTGTAATAGCCGCTGATCCGTGTGGGAAAAGGACCTTAAATGAACGATCAACTGCGCAATTCCTTCGCTTCAGTCGCACCGCCGATCGTCGCGTCGCCCGCCAAGCGAATCCAGGCCATGACCGGTGACCCGGACTTCATGACGTCGCTGGCGCGTGGGCTGGCTGTCGTGCAGGCATTCCAGGAGCGCAAGCGGCATCTGACCATCGCTCAGATCAGTCACCGCACGGAAATTCCCCGCGCCGCTGTCAGACGTTGCCTGCATACGCTGATCAAACTCGGCTACGCCACCACCGACGGTCGCACCTATTCCTTGCTGCCCAAAGTGCTGACCCTCGGCCATGCCTACGTCTCCTCGACGCCGCTGGCAGTTTCGGCCCAGCCATACCTGGATCGCATGAGCGAGCAACTGCACGAAGCCTGCAACATGGCCACCCTGGAAGGCGACGACATCCTGTACATCGCCCGCTCGGCGACTACCCAGCGTCTGATTTCGGTCGACCTCTCGGTGGGCGGGCGCTTGCCGGCTTATTGCACATCAATGGGACGGATTTTGCTCGCCGCGCTGGATGACACTTCGCTTGGCGAATACCTCGATCACGCCGACTTGCAGGCCAAGACCAGCCGAACCATCCACACACCCGAGGCGCTACTCGAATGCCTGCAGGAAGTTCGGCAGCAGGGCTGGTGCATCGTCGATCAGGAACTTGAGCAAGGCCTGCGCTCGATTGCCGTCCCGGTGTACGACGCCTCCGGTCAAGTGGTCGCGGCCCTTAACGTCAGCACCCATGCCGGGCGGGTTAGCCGCAACGAACTTGAACAACGCTTTCTTCCCGGTCTGTTAAGTGCCAGCCGCGACCTCAGCGCTCAGCTGTTTGCCTAAGGTGTTCGATAAACGCACAGAGTCGCGTCTGGCGAATTGACGCTGTTTCCTCCGGATCATTACTGTCGCGGCTGCGCCAGCGTTGGCTGGCTCCCCGTTCGACTGTGATCCACGGAATAAAAATAATGAACCAGCCCCAGTCTGCTGTAGGTAACTGCCTCGACGTGCAGTCCTTCATCAACGCTCAACCCATTTCGCGTTACCAATGGCGCGTGGTGATCCTGTGTTTCCTGATTGTCTTCCTCGATGGCCTCGATACCGCGGCCATGGGTTTCATTGCGCCAGCCCTGTCTCAGGACTGGGGCATCGACCGCGCCAGCCTGGGCCCGGTGATGAGTGCGGCACTGATCGGCATGGTGTTCGGTGCACTGGGCTCCGGCCCGCTGGCTGACCGCTTCGGGCGAAAAGTCGTGCTGGTGGGCGCAGTATTGCTGTTCGGCGCCTTCAGCCTGGCCTCGGCGTACAGCACCAACGTCGATCAATTGCTGGTGCTGCGCTTTCTGACCGGTTTGGGATTGGGCGCGGGTATGCCGAACGCCACCACGCTGCTGTCGGAATACACCCCGGAACGCAAGAAATCCCTGCTGGTGACCAGCATGTTCTGCGGTTTCAACCTGGGCATGGCTGGTGGCGGATTCATCTCGGCCAAGTTGATCCCGGCATTCGGCTGGCACAGCCTGTTGCTCATTGGCGGGATTCTGCCGTTGATCCTGGCCGTAGTTCTACTGTTCTGGCTGCCGGAATCGGCGCGCTATCTCGTCGTCCGTAACCGTGGCACCGACAAGGTGCGCAAGACCCTGGCGCCCATCGACCCGAAAGTCGTAGCCCAAGCCTCGAGCTTCAGCGTGCCGGAACAGAAAACCGTGAAGGCGCGCAACGTGTTTGCGGTGATCTTTTCCGGCACCTACAGCGTCGGCACGTTGCTGCTGTGGCTGACCTATTTCATGGGCCTGGTGATCGTTTACCTGCTGACCAGTTGGCTGCCGACCCTGATGCGCGACAGTGGCGCGAGCATGGAGCAAGCAGCATTCATCGGCGCACTGTTCCAGTTTGGCGGTGTGTTGAGCGCGGTGGGCGTAGGTTGGGCGATGGACCGGTTCAATCCGCACAAGGTCATCGGCATTTTCTACCTGCTGGCCGGGGTATTTGCCTACGCGGTAGGACAGAGCCTGGGCAACATCACGCTGTTGGCGACTCTGGTGTTGGTGGCCGGGATGTGCGTAAACGGCGCGCAATCGGCGATGCCGTCGCTGGCCGCGCGGTTCTATCCGACTCAGGGTCGTGCGACCGGTGTGTCGTGGATGCTCGGCATTGGCCGCTTTGGCGCGATCCTCGGCGCATGGATGGGCGCAACGCTGTTGGGCCTGGGCTGGAACTTCGAGCAAGTGCTGACGGCATTGGTGATTCCAGCGGCGTTGGCGACCACGGCGGTGGTCATCAAGGGCATGGTCAGCCATGCGGATGCGACCTGATCGACGATCGGTAGCCAGACAACAATGTGTTCGATAAACGAACACTCAGTCGATTATCGGATTGTTTGGCGTTTTTCACAGGCTTAATCTGCAGTCATTGCGGCGCTGCGCATCGGCGCCTTTTTCCACTGTTGGTTAATAACAAATGGGAGCCTGCCCCAATGGCTGAAATTCTTTCGCTGCACGACGCGGTGAAGCAATTCGTAAACGACGGCGATACCGTTGCGCTCGAAGGCTTTACCCACCTGATCCCTACGGCGGCGGGTCACGAAATCATTCGTCAGGGCAAGAAAGACCTGACCCTGGTACGAATGACCCCTGACCTGATCTACGACCAGTTGATCGGTGCCGGTTGTGCCCGCAAGCTGATTTTCTCCTGGGGCGGTAACCCGGGCGTCGGTTCGCTGCATCGTCTGCGTGACGCGGTCGAGAAGCAGTGGCCACACGCGCTGGAAATCGAAGAACACAGCCACGCCGACCTGGCCAACGCCTACGTCGCCGGTGCTTCCGGCCTACCGTTCGCGGTGCTGCGTGCCTACGCCGGTTCCGACCTGCCGAAGGTCAACCCGCTGATCAAATCCGTGACCTGCCCATTCACTGGCGAAGTGTTGGCCGCCGTGCCTTCGGTTCGCCCGGACATCACCGTGATCCACGCACAAAAAGCCGACCGCAAGGGCAACGTGCTGCTGTGGGGCATCCTCGGCGTGCAGAAAGAAGCCGCACTGGCCGCCAAGCGTTGCATCGTTACCGTTGAAGAAATCGTTGATGACCTCAAGGCGCCGATGAACTCCTGCGTGTTGCCGACCTGGGCCTTGAGCGCGGTCTGCCATGTACCGGGCGGCGCGCATCCTTCCTACGCCCATGGTTACAACGAGCGCGACAACCGTTTCTACCAGGCCTGGGACCCGATTGCCCGCGACCGTGACACTTTCACCGCGTGGATCAACGAGTACATCCATGGCAGCGCTGACTTCAGCGAGTTCCAGGCCAAACTGGCCGCCGCTTCGGAGGCGAAGTAATGACTTACACCACCAATGAAATGATGACCGTCGCCGCTGCCCGTCGCCTGAAGAACGGTTCGGTGTGCTTCGTCGGTATCGGCCTGCCATCGAAAGCCGCCAACCTGGCGCGCCTCACTTCCTCGCCGGACGTCGTGCTGATCTACGAATCGGGCCCGATCGGTGCCAAGCCGAGCGTGCTGCCATTGTCGATCGGCGACGGTGAGCTGGCGGAAACCGCCGACACCGTGGTCCCGACCGGCGAGATTTTCCGCTACTGGCTGCAGGGCGGCCGGATTGACGTCGGTTTCCTCGGCGCCGCGCAGGTAGACCGTTTCGGCAACATCAACACCACCGTCGTGGGTGATTACCACTCGCCGAAAGTCCGCCTGCCGGGTGCCGGTGGCGCGCCGGAGATTGCCGGTTCGGCCAAGAGCGTACTGATCATCCTCAAGCAGTCGTCGCGTTCCTTCGTCGACAAACTCGACTTCATTACCTCGGTCGGTCACGGTGAAGGCGGCGACTCGCGCAAGCGTCTCGGCCTGCCGGGCGCCGGTCCGGTCGGCATCATTACCGACCTGTGCACCATGGAGCCGGAAGAGGGCACCCACGAATTCGTGGTCACCGCGTTGCACCCGGGCGTGACCCGCGAGCAAGTGGTTGCCGCCACCGGTTGGCCGATCCGTTTTGCCGACAGCGTGGCAATCACCGCCGAGCCGACCGAGGTCGAACTCACCGCACTGCGTGATCTTGAAGCCCGTACCGCTGCCGCCCACGGCCAAGCCCCCGGAGAAGCGTGATGCGTGACGTTTATATCTGCGACGCGATTCGTACCCCCATCGGCCGTTTTGGTGGTGGCTTGTCCACCGTTCGCGCCGACGACCTGGCCGCTGTGCCGATCAAGGCCTTGATGGAGCGCAACCCGTCGGTGGACTGGAACGCCGTGGACGAGGTGTTCCTCGGCTGCGCCAACCAGGCCGGCGAAGACAACCGCAACGTGGCGCGCATGGCGCTGCTGCTGGCCGGCCTGCCGGAAACCATTCCCGGCGTGACCCTCAATCGTCTTTGCGCTTCGGGCATGGATGCCATCGGCACCGCGTTCCGCGCCATTGCCAGTGGCGAAATGGAGCTGGCGATTGCCGGCGGCGTCGAGTCGATGTCCCGCGCGCCGTTTGTGATGGGCAAGGCTGATGCGGCGTTTTCGCGCAACATGAAGCTGGAAGACACCACCATCGGCTGGCGCTTCATCAACCCGTTGATGAAAGCCCAGTACGGCGTGGACGCGATGCCGCAAACCGCCGACAACGTGGCTGACGACTACAAGGTATCCCGCGCCGATCAGGACGCGTTCGCCCTGCGCAGTCAGCAACGTACCGCCGCCGCACAAGCCGCAGGCTTTTTCGCCGAAGAAATCATCGAAGTGCGCATCACCCACAAGAAGGGTGAAACCGTGGTCAGCCAGGACGAGCATCCTCGCGCCGACACCACCCTCGAAGCCCTGACCAAACTGAAACCGGTCAACGGTCCCGGCAAAACTGTCACTGCCGGCAACGCCTCAGGCGTGAACGACGGTGCCGCCGCGTTGATCCTGGCTTCAGCCGAAGCTGTGAAGAAACACGGTCTGACCGCCCGCGCCAAAGTGCTGGGCATGGCCAGTGCCGGTGTTGCACCGCGCGTAATGGGCATCGGCCCGGTGCCAGCGGTGCGCAAACTGATCGAGCGCCTCGGTGTGGCGGTCAGCGATTTCGACGTGATCGAACTCAACGAAGCCTTCGCCAGCCAGGGCTTGGCGGTGCTGCGTGAACTGGGGATCGCCGACGACGCGGCCCAGGTCAACCCGAACGGCGGCGCCATTGCCTTGGGCCATCCGTTGGGCATGAGCGGTGCGCGGTTGGTACTGACGGCTTTGCATCAGCTGGAAAAAACCGCTGGCAAGAAAGGTCTGGCGACCATGTGCGTCGGCGTCGGCCAAGGTCTGGCTTTGGCGATCGAGCGCGTCTGACGCGCTCTGAAGACTTATAAGAACTGAGGAATGTTTCATGACTGACAAGCCTGGTTACCGTCGCCCGCAGGAAGGCACCCAGCCGGAGTACCTGCACCCGACTTATCAATCCACCAACCTGCGCTCGCCGTCCAAGCCTTTGGTGTTCTTGCCGCACTCGCTGTCGGAAATCACCGGTCCGACCATCGGCGCCGAGCGCGTCAATGAGAAAGACAATGACCTGACTGCCCAGCATGACGCGGAACCTCAGGGTGAACGCATCATCATCCACGGCCGTGTGCTGGATGAAAACGGTCTGCCGGTGCCGGGGATTCTGGTGGAGATCTGGCAGGCCAACGCCGCTGGTCGCTACGCCCATGCTCGTGACCTGCACGACGCGCCGCTGGACCCGAATTTCACCGGCACCGGCCGCACCGTGACCGACGCCGATGGCTGGTACCAGTTCCAGACCATCAAGCCTGGCGCGTATCCGTGGGGTAACCACCACAACGCATGGCGCCCGGCGCACATCCATTTCTCGCTGTTCGGGCCGAGCATCCTCACGCGGCTGGTCACGCAGATGTATTTCCCGGGCGACCCGCTGCTGGCGTACGACCCGATCTACAACTGCGTGCCCGATACCCGCGCCAAAGAGCGTTTGATCGCCACGTTCGATCTGGAAAAAACCATCCCTTCCTATGCCCTCGGTTATCGCTGGGACATCGTTTTGCGCGGCCGCGATGCCACGCCGATGGAGAAATAAGATGACGCTGACTGCGACCACGTCCCACACCGTCGGGCCGTACTATCACATCGGCCTGACCTGGCTGAACCGCGAAAACCTGACCGTCGAACAAACCCTGGGCGAGCGCGTGGCGATCACCGGGCAAGTGGTCGATGGCAACGGCGATGTCGTCAACGACGCGATGCTGGAAGTCTGGCAGGCCAACGCTGCCGGCAAATACGACCATCCGGAAGACGACCAGGACAAACCCCTGGACCCGAATTTCGAAGGCTTTGGCCGGGTGCCGGTGGACGCTGAAGGGCGTTTCCGGTTCACCACGATCAAACCGGGTACGGTCGAGGGCCTGAAGGGCTCGACCCAGGCGCCGCACCTTGTCGTGCTGGTGTTTGCCCGTGGCCTGGTGAAGCACCTGCTGACGCGCATCTACTTTGATGGCGAGCCGGCCAACGTCGACGATCCGCTGCTCGAATGCGTGCCGGCCGAGCGTCGTGGGACGTTGCTGGCCAAGCCGGATGCGACCGGTGTTTATCAGTGGAACGTCATCCTGCAAGGCACGGATGCCGAGACAGTGTTCTTCGATTATTAAGATCTGGATCAAAAGATCGCAGCCTGCGGCAGCTCCTACAGGGTG
>NZ_JBSVXD010000205.1:0-9503 GCF_054070755.1 Pseudomonas sp. SDO5591_S426
TTGAAAAAAACAAAATCAAAAGATCGCAGCCTGCGGCAGCTCCTACAGGGATCGAGGAATTATTCGCCAATCGAGAACGGCATGGAGGCCCACGGGAGTCGTTCACCCGAAAGAACGCGGTTATCTCGTCATGATCTTCCAACAATAAGAGTCCATCATGAACACTAACGCCAAGTCAGCCACGAGCGTGTCCGCCCTCGATGACAAGTCCGTCGTCGAGGGGCATTCCATTGACTTCATCCCCGAAAACGAGCGCACCGACAAGCTGTCGAGCCAAGGCCCGTTCTGGTTCCTCGGCAACTTCACCTTCTTCACCATGACCATCGGCTTCGTCGGCCCGAGCGTCGGCCTCACCGCGCTGTGGACTACGCTCGCCGGCACGCTGGGCATCATGTTCGGCACGCTGTTCATGGCCTTCCATGGTTCGCAAGGTCCACACCTTGGCCTGCCGCAGATGATCCAGTCGCGGGCGCAGTTCGGTTATCGCGGCGTGATCCTGGTGCTGCTGGCGACGCTGTTCGTGTTCGCCGGATTCAACATCGTCAATCTGGTGTTGATGATGCAAGGGCTGCACACGCTGTTCGGATTCAATCCCGCCGTGATCGCGGTGGCGGTGACCATTCCGGCAGCAGTGCTGGCGATCCTCGGCCACGACTGGATGCACCGCAGCTTCAAATGGGCGTTGTACTTGTCGCTGCCGCTGTACGGTTTGGTGACCCTGGCGGTGGTGATGGGCTGGGTGCCGGATGCCGTGTTGCCGGCGCTCGCCGAAGGTGAAGTGGCCCGCGAACCGCTGGGCTTCAACTGGACCGGGTTCATTGCGCAGTTCGCGGCAGCAGCGAGTTACAACATCGCCTACGCCCCGTACGTTTCGGATTATTCGCGCTACCTGCCGAAGAACACCTCCAGCGGCAAGCTGATTGCGGTGGTGTTTCTCGGGGCGTCGTTGTCCGGCGCGTGGATGATTTCCGTCGGTGGCTGGCTGGCCGATCACCTGCACTCCACTGACGTGCTGGTGGCGCTCGGGCAAGTCGGCAACACCGTGTCGCCACTGATGGGCACGGCGGTGGTGGTGATCACCATTCTGGCGTTCCTGCCGGTGATCGCGATGAACATCTACAGCGCCAAGCTGACCACGCTGACCTGCGTCGACTCGATCAAACACATCGAACCAACGCGCAAGGCGCGCATCCTGGCCATCGCGTTCGTGATCCTGCTGCAACTGGGCGTGGCGCTGAGCATCCAGAGTTCCGGCAAAGGCTTGTCGGTGCTGGGGATCTACCTGGTGGTGATGCTGTACTTCCTGGTGCCCTGGACCTCGGTCAACCTCACCGACTACTTCTTCGTGCGCAAGGGCCGCTACGCCATCCCGCACTTCTTCATGCCTCACGGCAACATCTACGGCAGCTGGGGCCTGCGCGGTATCGCCGCCTACGCCATCGGCTTCATTTCGATGATCCCGTTCTTCTACATCTACGACGGCGTCGAACAGCGCGAGGTGTACGTCGGCCCGCTGGCCAAGGCGCTCGGCAGCATCGACATCGCCTGGCTGGTCGGGTTGATCGTCTCGGGGCTGGCGTACTACTGGCTGAGCCGCTCGATCGACCTGAAACGCGAAGAAGTCGTGATCCAGCAGATCGAAAAGACCTCCCCGCAATACACCACCGGCGACACGCTGACCCACAAACAGCAACCATTGCCGGTATTCACTGAATCGACGGTCGGGAGATGACCATGTCTACGCAAAAATACGACTACATCATCATTGGCGCAGGCTCGGCGGGTTGTGTGTTGGCCAACCGCCTGAGCGAAGATCCTGCCACCTCGGTGCTGGTGCTGGAATTCGGCGGCAGCGACAAGAGCGTAGTGATCCAGATGCCCAGTGCTTTCTCGATCCCGATGAACACCAAGAAGTACAACTGGCGCTACGAAACCGAGCCTGAGACTTACCTCAACGGCCGACGCATTCACTGCCCTCGGGGCAAAGTGCTGGGCGGTTCGTCGTCGATCAACGGTCTGGTGTACATCCGTGGTCACGCGCTGGACTTCGACGAATGGGAATCCCTCGGCGCCCAGGGCTGGGGCTACAAGAATTGCCTGCCGTATTTCAAGCGTGCCGAAAGCTATGAGTCGGGTGGCGACAGCTATCGCGGGCAAACCGGGCCACTGCACACCACCAACGGCAACCACATGAAAAACCCGCTATACGGGGCCTGGGTTGAAGCCGGTGCCGAGGCGGGCTACATCAAGACCGAAGACTGCAACGGCTACATGCAGGAAGGTTTCGGCGCGATGCACATGACCGTGAAAAACGGCGTGCGTTGCTCCACCGCCAATGCGTATCTGCGCCCGGCGATGGGCCGCCCGAACCTGACCGTGATCACCCACGCCATGACTCGGCAGATCATCCTCGAAGGCAAGCGTGCGGTGGGGGTCATGTATGACCACAATGGCCAGACCCATCAGGTGTATTGCAACCGCGAAGTGCTGATTTCCTCCGGGCCGATCGGTTCGCCGCACCTGTTGCAACGTTCCGGCATCGGCCCGGCAGAAGTCCTGCGCAAAGCCGGGATCGGCGTGCGCCATGACCTGCCGGGAGTAGGGGAGAACCTGCAGGACCACGCCGAGGTGTACATCCAGTTCGGCTGCAAGGAACCGGTGACGCTCAACAGCAAGATGGACCCGCTGAGCAAGTTGATGATCGGTCTGCGCTGGCTGCTGTTCAAGGATGGCCTTGGCGCGACCAACCACTTCGAGGCCGGTGGTTTTATTCGCTCGGAGAAGGGCCTGCGCTGGCCGGACATTCAGTTCCACTTCCTGCCGGCGGCGATGCGCTACGACGGCAACAAGCCGATCAAGGGCCACGGTTTCATGGTGCTCACCGGTCCCAACAAACCGAAGAGCCGTGGCTATGTGCGGGTGCGTTCGGCCGACCCTTACGAGCATCCGGAAATCCGCTTCAACTATCTCCAGCGGGAAGAGGACCGCGAAGGCTTCCGTCGCTGCATCCGCCTGACCCGCGAAATCATTGGCCAGAAAGCCATGGACCGTTTCCGCGACGGCGAAATCGCCCCCGGCGCGCTGGTGACCAGCGATGAAGACCTCGATGCGTTCGTGCGTGAAAACCTCGAAAGCACGTATCACCCTTGCGGTTCGTGCCGCATGGGCGAGGACGACATGGCGGTGGTGGATTCCGAGTTGCGGGTGCATGGCATCGCCGGGTTGCGGGTGATTGATTCGTCGGTGTTCCCGACCGAGCCGAACGGCAACCTCAATGCGCCGACCATCATGCTCGCCGAACGCGCATCGGACCTGGTGCGTGGGGTGAAAATGCTGCCGGCATCGGATGTGCCGGTGGGGTTGGTGGAGAATTGGGAGAACAGCCAGCGCAATGGATTGCCGGGGCGTAACGTGCGGGTCTGATTGCAAAAAAAATCATCCGGACGCGGCCCGAACCTGCGCAGCTCCTACAGGGGAATGCATTCCAATGTAGGAGCTGCCGCAGGCTGCGATCTTTTGATCTAGGCTGTAAAACCTTGAGACCGCAATGGAGCATCCTCATGGCTATCCAGGCCTTGCGCGCAGACGCATCCCACATCGATAAAATCGCCCCGTTGTTCGACGCCTACCGGGGTTTCTACCTCCAACCTTCAAACCTGCCGCAATCGCGCGCGTTCATCGCCGAACGCATCGCCCGCGACGAATCGGTGATCTTCTATGCCGAGGACGCCGACGGTGAAACCTTGGGTTTCGTGCAGATGTTCCCGACTTTTTCCTCCATCGACGCGCACCGCACCTGGCTGCTCGGCGATCTGTTCACCACGCCCGCCGTCCGTGGCAAAGGCGTCGGCACGCTGCTGATGAACACCGCCCGCGACTTTGCCCGCTTGGCCGGCGCCAAGGGCATGACCCTGGAAACCGCCACCGACAACGTCAGCGCGCAGCACTTGTACGAGTCACTGGGTTACGTGCGCGACCCGGGTTACTACACCTATTGTCTGGATCTGAAACAGGGCTGATGGCGGTCAGGGCAAGTGGGGTCTAGGCTGAAAATTCAGCCCAGGAACGTGCGCAGGCCAGGAGCGGGATCCATGAAAGTCGATATGAGTATTTTCGGCCTGTTATTCACCTTGGCCGTGATTCCCGTCGCTCACGCCGAGGACCCGCCAGCCGCCGATAACACGCCTTTGATTAACCCGCAGGTGGTCGACAAGGTGATTGACATGGGCAATTACCTGCGCAGCCTGAAAAGGTTTCAGGTCGACGCCGAAATCACCAGGGACTCGGTGCTCGAGTCCGGGCAAAAGATCAAAACCGAGGCCGTGACGACGCTGAAAGTGGTCGGCCATGATCGGCTGTATGCCAAGACAGAGGGCGATGTCAGGACCCGGGAGTTCTTCTATAACGGTAAGAAGCTGACCCAGTATTCGCCGTTCCTCAAGTACTACACCACGGTCGATGCGCCGCCGAAAGTGTCTGAAACCTTGCACCGGCTCGAAGACTATTACGGCGTTCAGGTCCCGATGGAAGACTTGTTTCTGTTTGGCAGCGATCAGTCGCAGATCGATGCCCTGAAGGAAGCGCTGTACGTCGGCCCATCGACGATCAACGGCAAGCTCTGCGATCACCTGGCGTTCCGGCAGCAGGGGATCGACTGGCAGCTGTGGATTACCCGCGCCGAAAAACCGTTGCCCTGCAAACTGGTGATCACCACCACCGATGAGGCGAGTTTTCCGGAATACAGCGCGGTCTATCGCTGGAACCTCAAGCCGGACATCAAGGATTCGATCTTTACCTTCAAACCGGGCAAGGGCGATGTGTCCATTCCTTTGAAGAAAGCCAGTGACAAGGGAGGGGAATGACATGAACAGCGCATTGTCGTGCAGCCTGTTGTTATCCCTGGTAACCGCCTCGGCGCTGACCATCGGCCTGATCGCCGAAGCCGACGCCCGGCCCATGCGCGCCCAAGGTCACGCCAGGGCTTCGGTAAACCGGCCACCACCACCCAGCGCGCCACGAGCGCAGCGCATCAACACCGGTAATACGCAACGTGCCACCCGGGTCAACGCCAACAACCGGGTTAACTCCGGAAATCGGGTCAATGCCGGCAACAACGTGGGCAACCGCACCAACATCAACAACAGCACGCATAACCGTAACGTCAATCGCAACGTCAATATCGACAACCACCGCGACGTCGACATCGATGTTGATGGGCACGGTCGGTACGGCTACGACGATCACTACCATCCGATCGCCACCGCAGCGGCGGTTACGGCCACGGTTGCCGTGACCGCCGCGGTCGTCGGTTCGATCATGACCCCGGCGCAAATGCCCACCAACTGTGTGCAGGTCATGCAATACAACACGGTCTACATGCAGTGCGGCTCGACCTGGTATCAACCGCAGTATCAAGGCAGCGACGTGACTTACGTCGTGGTCAATGCGCCTTGAGGCCGATCAAGCCTGTTGCGCTTTCGGCTCACCGAACACCGGCCGGAAGAAACTGCGCTCATAGCTGAGGATGCAGCGGGTTTCTTCGGCGTATTTGAATGCGGCGATGCACGCCGGGTCGTTCATCGATTCTTGCCGGTAATGTTCATAGGCTGCCAGGCTGGGGAACGTGAACATGGCGAGGGCGATGTTGTTGGCGCCTTCGGACGGCAGGAAATAGCCGTGATGCTGGCCACCGAACTTCTCCACCAGCGGGATCCACAACTTGCCGTAGTGTTCGAACGCGTCGAGCTTGTACGGATCGAGCACATATTTCAGGTAGCACGTGACCATCGGTTTTCTCTCTGACAGGGTTAATGGTTTTCAGCCGCCCGGATCACCCGCGCCGTGATTGGCGGTTGATCCTGATCGCTGGCATCGCGCTTGAGCCATTCGGCCGGTGGCAGGCCCACCACGTTGAGGAAGGTTCGGGAGAATGAGGCTTGCGAACTGTAGCCGACCGTCGCGGCAATCACCTTGATCTGCACCCCTTCGCGCAACAGGTCCTGGGCCAGTTTCATGCGCCACGCCGTGACGTAGCCCATGGGTGAAATGTCCATGATCCGGGTGAAGCACGCCGAGAATTTCGAGCGCGACATGTTCGCAAGCTGGGCGAGTTTCTCGACGGTCCAGAGCGCCTCGGGCTCCTGGTGAATCCGGTTGAACACCGCCCCGAGGCGTCCGTCCTGAAGGGCATAGAGCAGGCCGCTGGAAATCTTTCCCTCCACCACTGAACGGCGCACCAGCAGCACGAAAATGTATTCGAGCAGCAGGTTCAGCGCCTTGGTCCGACCGGGGGCCTGATCCTGGAATTCACCGATCAGGCTGCCGATCAACGGTGCGAGGTTTTCCAGCTCCCTGAACGGAAACACCAGGGTTTCCTTGAGCCCGAGCGGGAAGGGTTGCAGGGAGTTGCGGCCGAACTGGAACGAAGCACAGATCAGTTCGGCGCCGTCGGCCGTACTGGACCGCAACTGGTAACGGCAACTGCTGGGGCAAAACAGCACGCTGGGCTCGCTGATCGAGATCTTCGGCAATCCCGGCTGCACCATGTCCATGCCTCCACGACTGATCACATGGATAAACGCCATGCCCGGCGGTTTGTCGAGGACCAGCGTGCCGTCCACCGGACCGGAAAAAAACAGCCGGCCCTGCAAATGCGTGCGTTCGAAGAATTCGGAAAGAATGTCCATTTAGAGACGCCCGGGTAAAGACGCTGTACGTCCTGGCAAAAGGGGAGCAGGGCGCGACCGTAGGATGAAGTTCTCGCCGATGGTAACCAACACCCCTCCCGGGTGCCACGGCGCAGAGCCATTTTTCTTGTCCACGTCCGGAGTCCACCGTCATGAGTAACGATCCGATTCGCACCGCCCCCCAGTACGCTGACCCGGCAGAGCCTGCGCTGCCGGATCCGGGCATGAAGCTCGACCTGTCCCGCGCCGCGCTGGTGGTCATCGACCCGCAGATCGACTTCCTCAGCCCCGAGGGTGTGAGCTGGAGCGCTTTCGGCAAGAGCGTCGTCGAGCATGACGTGGTCAACCACCTCGGCCAATTGTTTGCTGCCGCCAAAGACGCGGGCATCACCGTCGCGGTTTCGCCGCATTACTACTATCCGTGCGACCACAAATGGCAGTTCGGCGGGCCGCTGGAAAAGGTCATGCACAGTATCTGCATGTTCGATCGCAAGGGCCCGCTGACCCTCGACGGTTTCGAAAACTCCGGCGCCGATTTCATGCCCGAGTTCAAGCCGTACATCCTCGACGGTAAAACCATCATCGCGTCGCCGCACAAGGTCTACGGCCCGGAAACCAACGACCTGGCGCTGCAACTGCGCAAGCATGGCGTGTCGCAAATCATTCTGGCGGGCATGGCGGCCAACCTCTGCGTCGAGTCGCACTTGCGCGAACTGCTGGAACAGGGCTTTGAAGTCGCCGTGGTGCGTGACGCCACCGCCGGCCCGACCACTCCTGAAGGCGACGGCTACCTGGCGGCGCTGATCAACTACCGCTACATCGCCAACGGCCTGTGGACCACGGCGCAAACCCTGGACTATCTCAACGCCTGATCAAGCCGCGTCTACTGGCTTGGCAGCTACTCCCGGGCGGCGCGGGCAAACTCGATGAACGCCTTGAGCGTCGCCGGCACATGTCGGCGGCTCGGGTAGTAGAGATGCAGGCCCGGGTAATAGGGGCACCAGTCGCCCAGAACCTGGATCAGGCTGCCATCGGCGATTTGCGCCTTGACCATGTCTTCGAAAATGTAAGCGATGCCAACGCCCTGCAATGCCGGGCCGACCATCAGGCTCACGTCGCCCAAGGTCAAAGGGCCCTCGATTTCGATTTCCTGGGCAATCCCGCCCCGTTCGAATTCCCAGCGATACAGTGTTCCACTGGGGAAACGGTGACGAATGCACGGCAGGCCATGCAAGTCCTCGGGTTTTTGCGGGATTGCATGCCGTTCGAAGAACGCCGGTGAGGCAACGACCACCGAGCGCATGTACGCGCCGATGGGCAGCGAAACCATGTCAGCCTCCAGTCGCGCACCAAAGCGCACGCCGGCATGAAAACCTGCCGCCACCACATCGACCAGGCCGTCGTCGGCCACGATCTCCAGTTTCACGTCCGGGTAGGCCTCCAGAAACCGTGCGGCCAGCGGCAGCACCACCAGTTCCGCAGCCTGGCGCCCGGCGGTGATCCTGAGGTTACCGGAGGGTTTGTCGCGAAAGCTGTTGAGGTCTTCGAGCGCATCGTCGATGTCGCGGAACGCCGGTTTCAACCGCGCGAAAAGACGCTCGCCGGCCTCGGTCAGGCCGACGCTGCGGGTGGTGCGGTTGAACAGGCGCACGCCGAGGCGGTTTTCCAGGGTGCGCACCGAATGGCTCAGGGCGGAAGGCGTCAGCCCCAGTTCCACCGCCGCGCGGCTGAAGTTCAGGTGGGTGGCCACGCTCAGGAAGGTCGAGAGATCTGCCGCCGAAGGTGCTTTCATCTGTGAATGCCTTTCACAAAGCCATGCAAAATTATTGGGATTATCACATCAGTAGTGGAGTTTTAAAGTTGCGTCAACTCATCAAGAAGGCCCGGCAATAACGCTCGGGTCGCTGACAGGAGGAGTTGAAATGCGTACTTGGTTGATTACTGGAGCTTCCCGTGGTTTTGGTACCCTCATCGCAGAACGTGCTCTGCGTGCCGGCGACGCGGTGATTGCCACCGCCCGTAAACCTGAAGAAGTCATCGCCAAACTGGGCGACCATCCCAACCTGCTGGCCGTGCGTCTGGACGTGACCCGCGAAGAAGAAGCGCATCAGGCGGTCGCGGAAGGCATCAAGCGTTTTGGCCGGATTGACGTGCTGATCAACAATGCCGGTTTCGGTGTGCTGGGAGCGGTGGAAGAGACCAGCGCTAGCGAGACCGAGCGTCTGTTCGCCACCAACGTTTTCGGCTTGCTCAACGTGACCCGTGCGGTACTGCCGCACATGCGCCGCCAGCGCTCCGGGCATGTGATCAACATCTCTTCGATTGGCGGCTACCAGGCCTACATGGGCTGGGGCGTCTACGGTTCGACCAAGTTTGCGGTGGAAGGCATCACCGAGGCGCTGCATCAGGAGCTGGCACCGCTGGGCATCTACGCCACAGTGGTCGAGCCGGGCTTCTTCCGCACCGATTTCCTCGACGAGCAATCGCTGGTCAAGACTGCGCTGGAACTGCCGGACTACGATGAAACGGTTGGCGCGATGCGCAAGCATGCCGAGGCGGCCAACCATGCGCAGCCAGGTGATCCGGTGAAATTTGCCGAGGCGATGTTCGCCCTGGTCAATGCGCCGAAACCGCCACAGCGTCTGGCGCTGGGCAGCGATACCATCGCGCGCATCGAAGCGAAAAACCGCTTCGTCGCCGAGGAACTGGCGGAGTGGAATGAACTGGCGCTGTCCACTGACTTCAAGGACTGAAGTCAAACGCAAAACCCTGTGGGAGCGAGCTTGCTCGCGATGGCGCAAGGTCAGTCAACGGTGA
>NZ_JBSVXD010000206.1:0-9483 GCF_054070755.1 Pseudomonas sp. SDO5591_S426
GGGACGCAGAGCGTCCCGGGCTGCATTCCCACGCAGAGCGTGGGAACGATCATTGACCCTGCGGTCTTTGGGAGCTTCACCATGTTGAACACCCTTCTTCCAATCCTGTTGTTCGCAGCCCTGGGCCTTGGCGTCCTCGGCGCGTTGCGGCGGGTAGCCATGTGGCGCCGGGGCCGGGCCTCGAAGGTCGACCTGATCGGCGGCCTGTTCGCCATGCCCAAGCGTTACATGGTCGATCTGCACCACGTGGTGGCGCGGGACAAATACATCGCCAACACCCACGTCGCCACCGCTGGCGGCGCGGTGGCGTCCATCGTGCTGGCAATTCTGGTGCATGGTTTCGGCCTGCATAACCGCATCCTCGGTTATGCACTGTTGTTGATGTCGGCGGTAATGTTCGTCGGCGCGATCTTCGTCTACCTGCGTCGACGTAACCCACCTTCACGGCTGTCGAAAGGACCGTGGATGCGCCTGCCGAAAAGCCTGCTGGCGTTCTCGGCGTCGTTCTTCCTGCTGACCCTGCCGGTGGCCGGGATCCTGCCGGAAAACTTCGGTGGCTGGCTGTTGGCGGCGATTCTCGGTGTCGGCGTGTTGTGGGGCGTGTCGGAATTGTTCTTCGGCATGACCTGGGGCGGGCCGATGAAACACGCCTTCGCCGGTGCCTTGCACCTGGCCTGGCACCGTCGCGCCGAACGCTTTGGCGGCGGTCGCTCCACCGGTTTGAAACCGCTGGACCTGAACGACCCGACCGCGCCACTGGGCGTGGAAAAACCCAAGGATTTCACCTGGAACCAGTTGCTCGGTTTCGACGCCTGCGTGCAGTGCGGTAAATGCGAAGCCGCATGCCCGGCATTCGCCGCCGGCCAGCCGCTGAACCCGAAAAAACTGATTCAGGACATGGTCGTCGGCCTGGCGGGTGGCACAGATGCCAAGTTCGCTGGCAGTCCCTATCCGGGCAAGGCCATCGGCGAACACGCCGGCAATCCGCATCAACCGATCGTCAACGGTCTGGTCGATGCCGAAACCCTGTGGTCGTGCACCACTTGCCGCGCCTGCGTCGAGGAGTGCCCGATGATGATCGAGCACGTCGATGCCATCGTCGACATGCGCCGTCACCTGACCCTGGAAAAAGGCGCGACCCCGAACAAGGGGGCCGAAGTCCTGGAAAACCTGATCGCCACCGACAACCCGGGCGGCTTTGCGCCGGGCGGGCGGATGAACTGGGCGGCGGATTTGAACCTCAATCTGTTGAGCGAGAAGAAGTCCACCGACGTGCTGTTCTGGGTTGGCGACGGCGCTTTCGACATGCGCAACCAACGCACCTTGCGCGCGTTCGTCAAAGTGTTGAAAGCAGCGAAAATCGACTTCGCCGTACTCGGCCTGGAAGAGCGCGACAGCGGTGACGTGGCCCGACGCCTGGGTGACGAAGCGACCTTCCAGCTGTTGGCCAAACGCAACATCCAGACCCTGGCCAAATACAGCTTCAACCGCATCGTCACTTGCGATCCACACAGTTTCCACGTGCTGAAAAACGAATATGGCGCCTTCGACGGCAACTACCTCGTGCAGCACCACAGCACCTACATGGCCGAAATTATCGAGGCCGGTGCGCTGAACCTCGGCCAGCACAAAGGCGACAGCGTGACCTATCACGACCCGTGCTACCTCGGCCGCTACAACGGCGAATACGAGGCGCCGCGTCAGGTCTTGCGCGCTCTGGGGATTGAAGTCAAAGAGATGCAACGTTCCGGTTTCCGATCGCGCTGCTGCGGCGGTGGTGGCGGCGCGCCGATCACCGACATTCCCGGCAAGCAGCGGATTCCCGACATGCGCATGGAAGACATCCGCGAGACCGGCGCCGAACTGGTGGCCGTGGGTTGCCCGCAATGCACCGCGATGCTTGAAGGCGTGGTCGAACCTCGGCCGCTGATCAAGGACATTGCTGAACTGGTGGCCGACGCATTGCTTGAAGACGAAATGCCCAAGCCGTCTACACCGGCCAAACGTGAACCTGCGGAGGTGCATTGATGAGTGACATTATCCGCCGCGACCCCCGCGCCGAATGGATCGCCCGTAACCGCTTGCATCCGCTGCACGCGGCCATGCAGCCGGCACAACACAGCTGGATGGGGCCGAACGGCGTCATCCGCAAGAATCTGCACGGCATCGGTTTTATCGGCCCCAACGGCATCAAGCGCATTGACCGCAGTGGCGCCCAACAGGGCGGGGCCACCAAGCGTACCGCCGCCGTTGAAGTGCAATTGCCGCTGCATCAAGTGCCGGCACCGGCGTTCTACATCTGCGTGGTGCCGGACATGGTCGGTGGCCGCTTGGGCAGCCACGACCGCGACCTGCTGGGCCTGGCTCATCAACTGGCCGGCAAGGACGGTGCGGTGCTGGCTGTGGTCTTCGGCGAACACAAGGAAAGCGCATTCGCCACCGCCGGCGTCGATCGCTTGCTGATGCTCGAAGGTGAAGAATTCAGCGGTTATGCACCGGAGCAGCGTGTTCAGGGCTTGCGGGCTGTGGATAACCAGTTCAACCCGCGTCATTGGCTGCTGCCGGACAGCCGCAGCGGTGGCGGCGAATTGGGTCGGCGCTTCGCGGCCACGTTGGGCGAACGCCCGGCCACGCGGGTTTGGCAGGTCAAGGATCAGGAATGTATCGGCCGCGCTGGCGCCGGTTTGCAGGATTTGGCGCGCCCGGTTGCGCGCCTGATTCTGGCCGCCGTCGAATGCGCAGAACCGGTCAGCGAAACCCGTCACGAAGCGTTGCCGGTGGAGTTATCCACAACCGTGGCGCGCAGTCTTTCGCGCATCGAGGATCTGGGCGCAGTGGCGGTGGACCCGGCGGCGATTCCGATGGCCGAAGCCGAGTTCATCTTCTCCGGCGGCAACGGGGTCAAGGATTGGGATTTGTTTCACCAGACGGCTGCAGCCCTCGGCGCCACTGAAGGTGCGTCGCGGGTAGCGGTGGACGATGGTTTCATGGCCCGCGACCGTCAGGTCGGTGCGTCGGGCACCTGGGTCACCGCACGGGTCTACGTGGCGGTGGGGATTTCCGGGGCGATCCAGCACCTGCAAGGCATCGGTGCCTGCGACAAGGTGGTGGCGATCAACCTCGATCCTGGCTGCGACATGATCAAACGTGCCGACCTGTCGGTGATCGGCGAGAGCGCCGAGATTCTTCGAGCCTTGATTGCGGCGGTAGAGGCTTACCGCAACGACGCCAAGCGCGATGCGGCTTAAGGGAAGGAAAGGGTTATGAGCACGAAAATCATCAGCCTGGTGTCCATCGGCGCCCACCCGACTTCCGGTCGACCACGTCGCGCGGAGCAGGATGCGCGGGCGGTGGAACTGGGTCTGCAACTGGCTGGGGATAACTTGCAAGTGCTGCATGCCGGCGACGTTGCCGAGCCTGCGTTGCGTGCGTATCTGGGCATGGGTCTTGAGCAACTCCACGTGTTGGAGCAACCGCAAGGCGCCGACGCGCTGCCGGCGTTGACCGCGTATTTGCGTGAGGCCGGGGCACAAGTGGTGCTGACCGGCAGTCAGGCGGAAACCGGTGAAGGCTCGGGTATGTTGCCGTTCCTGCTGGCGGAAAGCCTCGGTTGGCCGCTGGTGGTGGGGCTGGCGCAGGTCGAGTCCATCGACGGTGGTTCGGCGCTGGTGCTGCAAGCGCTGCCGCGCGGTCAGCGTCGTCGTTTGAAAGTGCGGCTGCCGTTTCTGGCGACTGTGGATAACGCTGCGCCGAAGCCTCGGCAGAGTGCTTACGGCCCGGCTCGGCGCGGGGTGTTGCAGGCTGATGACGTGGAAGTCGTCGACGATGAACTGTTGGCAGTGGCCACCTTGCAACCTGCCAAGCCACGACCAAAACGCTTGAAGGTGATCAAGGCCAAGAGCGGCGCCGATCGTATGAAAGCTGCAACCGCGAAAGCCAGCGGTGGCGGCGGGCAAGTGCTCAAAGGCGTCACGGCGCAAGCCGGGGCTGAGGCGATTCTCAAATTGCTGATTGAAGAAGGCGTGGTTCGTTAATGACGGTCAGGTTTCGCTCGGCAGTAAGGACAGATGCGCGAGAGATCGCGCGTCTGTTCCAGATCTCATCAGAAGGCGCTTCAGACTACATCTGGAGCCAATTGGCGGAACCCGGTCAGGACTTGCTGGATGTCGGCACCACCCGGTACGCCCGCGATGACGTGGATTTCTCTTATCAGAACTGCCTGATTGCCGAGGCTGACGGTCAAGTCATCGGCATGCTGCACAGCTACGTGATGCGCCACGATCCTGAGGCAGTGCCAACCACCGACCCGGTGCTGGCGCCGTACGCCGACATGGAAGTGCCCGACACGCTCTACATCTCTAGCCTTGCCCTGCACGAGGGCTGGCGCAACCGGGGCCTTGGTGTGCAATTCCTCGCCCATGCCCAGCAACGCGCCAACCAGCTCGGGCTCCAGGGCTTGAGCCTGATCGACTATGCCGCCAACACCGGTGCCCGACGTTTCTATGAACGACACGGCTTTGCAATCATCAAGACCTGCCAGGTCGCACCTCATCCAATGATCCGCGTCACGGGTGACGCCTATCTTATGCACAGGCCCTGATCCCGTTTCAGGCATTGCACAAGCAACGTTATCCACAATCTCTCGGCTCGCCTGTTGGTGAGCTACAGTTTTCTGTGCGCTGTTTAAGGGTGCAGCACGGTTCCGGGATCTCAGACATTCAGCGCTTGCTCATAAAACTTGGTTTTTATGAATGGGTTGAATATGAAGGCTGTCTGTCGGTCTTTGCTGCTCTTGGCATGCGCCATGTGCGCGTCTTCGGGATTGATGTCTGCTTCCCGGACGCAAGCGCCTGAGCAGGATTTTGATCGGTGGCTGGCGTCAGAGGCGGGGCAGAAGGCCTCGCTGGCGCAGATACGCCAGCGCTGTGAGCAAGTACCGGATGCGGCCAACAACCTCAATTGCTCCGTGTCAGTTGTTGCCCGAATGTTCGAGCTAAAAGCGGCCAATCAGCTTCCCGACTATTTCGTGGCAACCCGGCGCAAACACGCTCGGGCAATCGAAGCCAATGCCGAGTTGAATAAGCTGTTTTCCATGTTCGGCAACGAATCGCTTTCGACGCTGAGAGCGACCGGCGATTTCTCGGTGAGAAGAAGCCGGCAGCGTGAAGTGCTGACGATTCATCCGTATTCCAGCGAACATTTCGTCTCCGACGAGGTGCTGCCGTTCATCGACGTCAAAGCGGCGAACGGTCACTCGGTACGATTCATTGTCGATACCGGCGCCCCGCAAACCCGCATCAACTACGCCACCGCCAAGCTGATGGGGGTCAGGTTACTGACTGACTCCCACTACGCCTACAGCACGTTTTATGGCGAGAGCGACCTGGCTGCCAAACTTGGCGTCCTTGACGCCTTGAGTATCGGCGCCAGTGAGTTCAGGAACGTTCTGGTGTTCGTCAGTGATCGCGATAACTTGCTGGGGCTCGATCTGATCAGCAAGCTCGGGCCGCTGAAACTCACCAGAAAAACCCTGGAGCTCAACCCCGCGCGCGCCGTGCGATGCGATTCGCCGATTACCTACATCCGCCTGGATATCAATCAGCGGCTGACCATACCTGCGCGGCTGGACAACCGGGCGACGTTTGCGATTGTCGATACCGGCAATGTCGATTACCTGACCTCGGCTGCGCCGGGTGCTCAGGTCAATGTCGTCACGTCGATGACCCCAGGCAACTCACCGACCAATACAGCCGATCAGCATTACCAGACCTTCAAAGGCGTGTTGAAGTTACCGGGCAACACCTTGGCACTCACCTACAAATACTATCCGGGGTTCACCATTCCTGCGTCCATGCTGCTTGGGCGCTACGTGCCATCGATTTTGCTCGGGTGGCGTGCATTCGACGACTTTGAGTTGAACCTGGATATTGAGGCGGGACGGTCGTGTTTTAACAAGGTTTGACCCTGTTTACCCACAATCCCTGTTGGCGCTTCTGTGGATAACATGTTTGCCCATTGCTGCAGCCCAGGGAAATAGAGGGCTGTAGACGTTAGATCAAAAAACAATCAGCGTAACTTCCGGTTTTCCAAAGCTTTTTCCAGAGAATTAATCCACACAGGGACCAAGAGTTGCCCCCAATCTCTGTTGGCGCTTCTGTGGATAAGATGTTCGCTTACCGCTGAAGGTCTTATAGACCGTGGCTTTCAAGCTTCTGGTTAATAAATGACCAAAACATCGGTTTGACCCGTCATCTCACGCTCAAAAGCAGAAAAATCGCGGCTTGCAGCGGTTTTCCACAGCGCTGTGGAAGTTGCCCCCAAAGTCTGTTGGCGCTTCTGTGGATAAGGTGTTTGTCATACGCTACAGGCCATGTAATACGTGGCTCGCAAGAGATTGGTCAATAAATGAACAGGCGCCGTTGAAAATCATGCATTTGGATAAGTCACGGATTTTCTTTAGTTTCTGTGTAGAAAGTTTTGCGTGTTTCCACAGTTGTCCCCATTTGCTGTGGGTGGAGGTGTGGATAACTTGTTTGCGGAAGGCTGGGAGGCGCGGGGGGTATAGCGTGGAACGAAATAGATCATATTTCGTACAGTTCTAAAGCGGGGAGGCAGAAGGGATGTGTCGACAGGTAAGCCGCCATCGCGAGCAAGCTCGCTCCCACAGGGGATTTGTGAACAACACAGATCTAATGTGGGAGCGAGCTTGCTCGCGATGCTTTTGATGTTTAGCCGCTGACCGGAACACCCTTGAGGTAAGGCGCAGGCTCAGCCCCCAGATTGCTCAGCAAACGTTCGCTGTACCAATCCACAAAGTTCACTACACCAAACTCATAGGTCTTGGAGTAAGGCCCAGGCTGGTAAGCGGTGGAGTTGATCCCGCGCTGGTTCTCTTCGGCCAGGCGACGGTCCTGGTCGTTGGTGGCGTCCCAGACCTGGCGCATGCGGTCGACGTCGTAGTCCACGCCTTCGACGGCGTCCTTGTGCACGACCCACTTGGTGGTGACCATGGTTTCCTGGGCGCTGATCGGCCACACGGTGAACACGATGATGTGGTCGCCCATGCAGTGGTTCCAGGAGTGCGGCAGGTGCAGGATGCGCATCGAGCCCAGGTCCGGGTTCTTGATGCGGCCCATCAGCTTGGCGCAGCCCTGTTTGCCGTCCAGGGTCATCGACACGGTGCCCTTGAGCAGCGGCATGCGCACGATGCGGTTGCGCAGGCCGAAGCTGGCGTGGGCGTAAGGGATCTTCTCGGCTTCCCAGGCAGCGGCGGAGGCGGCGACGTGGTCCTTGAACGCCTGATCGGCGCGCGGGTCGGTGACGTCGTCCCATTCGAGCAGGGTTTTCAGCAGTTCCGGGTGCGACGCGTTGCAGTGGTAGCACTCGCGGTTGTTTTCCAGCACCAGTTTCCAGTTGGCCTTTTCCATCAAGGTGGTGGTGATCGCCACCTTGGTGTTTTCCATGTCGTACGGTTCCATGTAATGGTTCAGCGTCGACAGGAAGTCATCGATGGCCGGCGGGTTCTCCGCCAGGCTGATGAAGATGTAGCCGCCGGCCGTCTTCACGTTTACCGGTTTGAGGCCGTACTGCTTCATGTCGAAGTCGGCGCCCATTTCGGTGCCGGCGAACAGCAGGCGACCGTCGAGCTCGTAAGTCCACTGGTGGTAGTGGCAGACCAGTTTGGCAACCTTGCCTTTTTCGCTGGTGCACAGGCGCGAGCCACGGTGGCGGCAGACGTTGTGGAACGCATGCACCACGCCTTCGGCGCCGCGAATGACGATGATCGGGTTCTTGCCCACTTGCAGGGTCAGGTAGTTGCCCTTGGTTGGGATTTCGCAGGTCATGCCGGCGATCAACCACTCTTTCTGAAAGATTTCCTGCATGTCGATATCAAACAGGCGCTCGTCCGAGTAAAACGGCTGCGGCAGCGAGAACGTGCGCTCGCGCTCTTGCAGCATTTGCGCGGTGGCCTTGCGTGCGGGTTCCAGCGGATCGCCCAGGCTCAGGGTAGTAGTGACGTCCATCGTTTAATCCTCAAGGCCATTCTGTGTGGCCGGCGAAAGTGGCTACGGTTGTGCGACGCAAGACAAAAAACAGCAGTTATCTGTTGAGGCGAGTGTGGGGCCGGCGCTGGCCAGAACCTTATCCATGGGCGACATGATGCAATCTGTTCCCGACGCGCAACCCCCGGTAGTTGCGGGCTGGTCGCGATAAGCATGTGAATGTCGCAGATAGGTAAATGGGTGGTTCGCGCTATACGCAGAATCGCCAACATGAAGGCCGACAGTCGGCCGTGGAGATCAGCATGTCCAACAGCTTCCTGAACCCGGTAACCACCCAGACCTGGGCCAATGGTCGACACATCGTCCGTTGCGTCAAAGTCATCCAGGAAACCTGGGATGTGCGCACCTTCTGCTTTATGGCCGACCAGCCGATCCTGTTCTTCTTCAAGCCCGGGCAGTTCGTCACCCTGGAGCTGGAGATCGAAGGTCAGCCGATCATGCGCTCGTACACCATTTCCAGCTCGCCGTCGGTACCGTACAGCTTTTCGGTGACCATCAAGCGCGTGCCGGGCGGCAAGGTTTCCAACTGGCTGCACGACACCCTGCACGAAGGCCAGGAGCTGGCGGTGCACGGGCCGGTCGGGCTGTTCAATGCCATGGACTTCACCGCGCCAAAGGTGCTTTACCTCAGCGGCGGCGTCGGTATCACGCCGGTCATGTCGATGGCGCGCTGGTTCTACGACACCAACGGCAATGTCGACATGGTGTTTATCCACAGCGCCCGTTCGCCCAAGGACATCATTTATCACCGCGAGCTTGAGCACATGGCATCGCGGATCGAAAACTTCAGCCTGCACCTGATCTGCGAGAAGCACGGGATGGGTGAGCCGTGGGCCGGTTATCGCGGCTACCTCAACCACCGGATGCTCGAATTGATGGCGCCGGACTTCCTTGAGCGCGAAGTGTTCTGCTGCGGCCCGACGCCGTACATGAATGCGGTCAAGCGCTTGCTGGAAGCCGCCGGGTTCGACATGTCGCGCTACCACGAAGAATCCTTCGGCGCGACTCCGCCGGAAGCGCGCGCCGATGCAGTGGAACACGCCGAGCAGGCGGCCGACGCACCGGAACTCGACTTGGCGGATCTGCATCAGGTGGAATTCACCGCATCGGGGAAAAGCATTCGCATTGCGCCGGGCGAAACCGTTCACGCAGCGGCAGCGAAGGCTGGCTTGCTGATCCCGAAAGCCTGCGGCATGGGCATTTGCGGCACCTGCAAGGTGTTGAAACTGGGCGGTGAAGTGGAGATGGAACACAACGGCGGGATCACCGAAGAAGACGAAGCCGAAGGGTACATTCTGTCGTGCTGCAGCGTGCCGAAGGGCGACGTGCGCATCGAGTTCTGATCAACACGCAATAACCCTGTAGGAGCTGTCGAGTGAAACGAGGCTGCGATCTTTTAAAGATCAGGATCAAAAGATCG
>NZ_JBSVXD010000207.1:0-9323 GCF_054070755.1 Pseudomonas sp. SDO5591_S426
TACAGATATCGCGGTCCCCTGTAGGAGCAAGGCTTGCCCGCGATAGGGCCCGACCTGTCACTGCAAAAATCAGGGCTTGTAACCTTGAGCCAACAACCAACTCCTGACCATCCTTCCCTGTTCGACAGTCAATCCAGCCAACACCTGCTCAGCCGATTCACTGCGCAACCGCCGCACCAACACCGCCACCTCAACCCCCTGCACATGCCAGATCCCCAACGGCTGATCCGCGGTAATCACCACCTCGGCCTCATCGACAAATCCATCACGCAACACCGGCGCCCGCTCAATCCTCAACGCCTCGAAATCCGCCTCGGCATGGGCAACCTCGGCATCCGGCCATTGCCGCCGTGCCTGCCAGAAGGGTTGATCGAACCAACGCTGGTCATCGGCATAAAAGTCCCGGCCGATCCGGGCGAAGCGCAGAAACAACTGCTCCACCCGTTGCTGATGAAAACGCTGGGCCAACGCCGCGCGTTCGGGTTTGCGCAGCAGGGTGTTGATCACTGTCGGCGCCTGCAACGCCGAGGACAGCGATTGAAAAATGCCATTGCCCGACAGCGGGTCCACGGCCATCGCCGCGTCGCCCACGCGAATCCAGTTATCGCCGCACACCTGCGGGCTCAGAATCGCCGTGCTGCTGCGGGCGTGCAATTGTAAATCGAGCTCGGGTTCGTCACCGAAAAATGCCCGGGCCACTGCCGAGTCCTGACGCCGCTGTTGGCAGTACTCAAGCAATTGCGCCTTGCCCGGCAACCCGGCGCTGGCCACGTCCACCGTCCATTGCCAGTAGCACTGACCGTCGGCCCGCCGCGCCATCCACGCCCAGCCATCCTTGAGGCTCTCCACGGCGCTGGCGGTAGTGCCCGGCGCACCTTGCCAGCGATTGAGCAGGCTGACCGTCTCCGGCCCGCGCAGGCCTTTGCCGAGGGTCGGCGCCTGACGGCCACGGGCCTCGACCAGAAAATCCGCACTCAGCACTTCATGCCCTTCGATCTGGACTTGATGCCCTGAGGTCGACGACTGCACGCCAAGCACCCGGCCCTCGATCAATGACACTCCCGCCGCACGCAAGTCCTCGCGTAGGCCGCGATCAAAGGTCGGGCGATCCAGCAAATATTCGATGTTTTGCGCGTGCTGCTGGCCGTTCCAGTTCACCTGACGTTGAGAGGGCAGCGTCGCATCCGCCAACGCCTGATGCAGGCCAGCGCCGCGCAATGCCTCCAGCACCCGAATGGAAACGCCTTCCAGCGCCGCAAACCGGCGCCATTCACTGACCAACGTGACGGCATAACCCAGTCGCCGCAGCCCCAACGCCACCGCTGCGCCTGCCGGCCCGGCGCCCAACACCACAATCATCTTCATGGTCCGAAGCGCCGTTCAGGCCCGCGATAACGCGCGTTGTGTCGAAGCCATTCGATGATTTGTTCGTTACTCGCCCCGGGCTGCTCCACCAGGAAACCGGCGATGTGCCCGCTCAATGCCGCGCAGCCGAGACTGGCGCCCGACTGCCCCGGATACGTGCCATGCACACACGCGGCGAAATCGGCCTGGGCACTGTTGAGCCATGACCACTCGAGTTCGGCACAGCGTGCATCGCCGGTGACGCGCAGCACCTGTGGATAATTCGCCGGGTACACACCCTCGCCCTGCGCCGGGCTGGACGCGCAAAGCAGCACGCCCCGCGCCACAGCTGCCGCGCAAGCTGTACGCAACAGGCTGCGATCCTGACGCAAACCGAGACTCAAATTGATCAGGCGCACGTCCTGCGCCACCAGCCAGTCGATGGCCGTGGCGATCTGCAACGCGCTGGTGACCCCGCGCTGATCAAACACCTGGGCCACGCAAAACAGCGCCGACGGTGCACGCCGGCCGATGGCTTCGATCACTGCGCTGCCGTGTCCCAGTGGATCATCACGCAGGTCGCTTTCGGCGAGTCCGTCTTCTACCAGGGAAAAACGCCGCCCGGCGATCACCTGCACCCGTTGCGCCGCCGAGTGACCACTGTCCACCACACCGATACGCAGCTCAGCTTTCATAAGGCTCAGACTTCATGCAACACCGTTTTCGACATCAGTACACCGTCAATCAATTCGAAACGCAGATCGGCATCGGCCAGGGTTGAGGGGCGATGGCTGATCAGGATGCGGGTGCGCTCGGCAAACAGGCGGTCGATGGCCTCGATCACTTCGCGTTCGGTGGCTTCATCCACCGCCGAGGTGGCTTCGTCGAGCACCAGGATCAAAGGGTCCTGCAACAACGCGCGGGCGATAGCGATCCGCTGTTTCTGCCCGCCGGACAACTGCTGGCCGCGCTCGCCCAGCGGACTGTCCAGACCTTCGGGCAAGGATGCGATCAGGCTGTCGAGCTGCGCCAGCCGCGCCACTTCGGCAATCGCTTCACGGCTGGCGTCGGGCACCGCATAGGCCAGGTTGTCGGCCAGACTGCCACGGAACAACACGATGTCCTGACTGACCACCGCAATGCGCCGACGCAGCTGGAACAGGTCCAGCTCACGCACATCCACTTCACCCAGCAGCACGCGGCCGGACTGCGGATCGTGATGCCGTTGCAGCAGATCGATCAAGGTCGATTTACCGACGCCGGAGCCGCCGCTCAGGGCAACTTTCAGACCGTAGGGAATCCGCGCCTCGATACCGCGCAACGTCGTCTGGCGACCGGGATGGGTGAAGTGCACGTCCTCGAAACGCAGCTCGCCAGAAGCCGGCATCGGTTTCGGTGCGACCGGTGTGATCACGGTCGGTTCTTCGCCGCGCAATTCCATCACCCGCCCGAGGCTGACGGTCATGCGTTGAATCGCCACGTACAGCCCCAGAAGGCTTTGCACCGGCCCGACAGCCATGCCCAGATAAGTGGAAAACGCGATCAATGCGCCCAATTGCCAAGTGCCCTGCACCACCCAATAACCGCCAATCAAAAATGCACAGGCCCGGGACAACGAGGTCAATGTGCCCGGCACTGCCTGAGTGAAAAACTCGGTGACTTGCAGGCGCAGCAACTGGCTCATGTAGCCCTGGCCCAAACTCTCAAGGCGTCGCGCTTCACGCTGCTGCTGGCCGGCCGACTGGATGAATTTCATCACCGGCAGCGTCTCGACCATGAACGACGACATGTCCGCCGAACGCTCGCGCAATTGCCGCACATCGCGCTCGACCTTGCGCCGCATCCAGCGTAGCCAGAGCACGTCGAGAGGAATCAGCACCAGCGCCAACAACGACAGTTTCCATGACAGGGTCAACAGCATCGCCACCGCCACCACCAGGCCGATCACGCTGGACACCGCCGAGAACAGCGAGTCCACGGCAAAGCGCTGGATCTCCGCCACGTCGCCATCAAGGCGCGACATCAGGTCGCCGATGCGCCGCTGGCCGTAGAAGCTCGGCGACAAGGTCTGCAAATGCCGATACAAATCATCGCGCAGGGCAAACAGCATGCGCCCGGACAACCGCGTGTGCAGGTAGCGGTTGATCCCCGACAGCGCCGTGCCCAACAGGCCGGCGACGATCATCAGCCCGGCGATCAGCACCAGCATCGGGAAGTTGCGCGCCAGCAAGCCATCGTCGATCAGCAGTTTGGTCAGCCATGGCTGCACCAGCACCAGCGCCGAGGCGCACACCGACAATCCCAGCAGTCCGGCAATCGCCAGCCGATGCGGCCGCACAAAGCTGTAGAGCCAACGCAACGCCGCTTGCAGGGCCTCGGGGTTCTGGCTGTCGATCAGCCGAACGATCAAGCGCTGCATCACGAACGCAACTGTTTGAGCTTGCGATACAGGGTCGCGCGACTGATGCCCAGGGCGTCGGCGGCGGCCGAGACGTTGCCCTGATGACTGTCCAGGGACTGGCGAATCATCTCCAGTTCGTTTTCACGAATGCTGCCGGCCTGGGGCCGTTCGGTCGCGGTCAATTCGTCGAGCATGCCGTCGGGCAAGTGGTCGAGGGTCAGCACGGTGTCACCCGGTTCACGCATGGCCAGCGCGGTGCGCAGGACCATCTCCAGTTGACGGATGTTTCCCGGCCAGTGATAGCCGCCAAGCAGACGATTGAGGTCGTCATGCAGCACCACCGTCGGCGCATCGAGCTTGGCCAGCAAACGACTGACCAAACCCGCAAAATCCTCGCGCTCGCGCAAGGCCGGAAGCATCACGCTGATGCCGTTGACCCGGTAGAACAGGTCTTCGCGAAAATGCTTTTCTTCGACCAGACGCTTGAGGTCGCGGTGGGTCGCGCAGATCAATGCGACGTCGATGTCCTGCTCCTCGCCAGCACCCAACGGCGCGACCTTGCGGTCCTGCAACACGCGCAGCAGGCGAGCCTGCAGGGCCAGCGGCATGTCGCCGATTTCATCAAGAAACAGCGTGCCGCCATGGGCCTGCTGCAAGCGACCGACCATGCCGCCACGGCGCGAGCCGGTGAACGCGCCTTCGCGGTAGCCGAACAGTTCGGACTCGATCAGGCCTTCGGGGATTGCCGCGCAATTGACGGCGACGAAGGGTTTGTCGCAGCGCGCGCCGGCCATGTGCAAGGCGCGGGCGATGACCTCTTTACCGGTGCCGGTTTCACCCAACAGCAAAACCGGTAGCTCGTTGGCCAGGCCTTGTCGGGCCATGCGCAGCGCGCGGGCGTAACGGGGATTGCTGCCGGCCAGGGATTCAAGATCCGGTTGCGGTTTGGCGGTTTTCGCCACGCTGCGCGGCGGGGTGCTGACATTGATCGTGCGTTGCGGCGCGCGCAGGGTCTTGTAGAAAAACTCGCCTTTGGCGGTTTGCAGGCTACCGACGCCGCCCTGATGCAGGCGCGCCAGCAATTGCAGGCCATCGACACCGAGAAACTCTTCACAACGCCGACCGACCAGCGCCGAACGCTCGGCATGCAGCAACTGGCAGGCCTGGGCGCTGACCGCGAGGATCTGCCCGCCGAGGCTGACCGCCAGCAGGCCTTGCCATGGGGATTCGAGGTACTGGCGACGGCTGTGAAACGCCAGCACGATCTCGTCCGGATAACTGGCGTTGAACACCCGGCTCTCGATCTGGCTGACGGCCATGGCCAGCAGCGCGGTGCTGTCGTGGGCGCGGCCGAGCGGGCCTTCGCGGGTCAGGTCGAGGACGCCAAGGATGTCGCCCTGCGGGCAATGAATCGGCACCGAGGTGCAGGAAAAATCGCTGAGGCGATCCAGATAATGTTCGCCGCAATCGATAAGCGTTGGCCGGGCTTCAACCAGCGCGGTGCCAAGAGCATTGGTGCCGCGAGCGGCTTCGCTCCAGCAGGCACCGAGGGTGATGTCTTGCAGGCCGCTGCCGTTGAGACGGTCGGCGCGACCTTCGACGGCAAGGATGGTGGCGTCGGAGTTGGCGAGGATGATCAGCCCTTCCTTGCCCTGACGTTCGGCCAGGTAATCGATGGCCGGCAACGCGGCGTCGATCAGCAATCGGTTACTGGCCAGCAGCACGTCGAGGCTGGCACTCGATTCCAGTGCCAGCTCATGCTTGGCATTAAAATGCACGCCATGGCTGAGGCTGCGTCGCCAGGAAGCATCGATTTCGGCGCGCAGCACGCCATCGGGCACTTCGCCTTCCAGATGCAGCTTTTCCCGGGCCAGCCGGGCTTCGCGGTGCAATTTGGGGGAGTTTGTTTTTATTAGCGTCATCAAGCGCTCCGGGTCGTCCGCCCTGCGCCTTCAAACATCGGCGCCCTGGAGCAATCTTTACGTTAACGTCAGGGCGATGGCAAGTGCCGTAGGGCGCTTGTGTTCCGTCAGGTGGACCGCGTTATCGTTCATCGCGGGCAAGCCCGCTCCCACAGGTTTCTCGTCGACCACAAATCTGCGGTTTTACTCGGACACTGTGAGAGCTGGCTTGCCAGCGATGGCGGCATCCAGGACAACGAATAAATCAGAGCTGCCACACCTCGGCATTCACAAAAAACGCCTTGGCATTATCCTCCAGACTCTCCAGGTGATACCCGCCCTCCTGCACAATCAGGCACGGCAACCCAAGACTGCGAATCCGCTCACCCAACACGGCGAATCCTTCCCGCGTCACGGCCACCTTGCTCTGCGGGTCCAGTTCGAAAATATCGAAGCCCAAGGATAGCACCAGCACCTCGGCACCGAACTCCGTCACCCCTTCAAGCCTTGATGGTTCAGACGTGAGGATCGCCCGGCGCCTTGCTCGGCACGGCGTACTGCGGCTTCAAGTGCCCGTCCTGATCGAGTAGCCAGGCGTCCATGATTTGCCGCACTACCGGTCCGGCAACTCGGCCACCGGCCTCGCCGTTTTCGATCATCACCGAAATCACGATCTTAGGGTGTTCGGCCGGGGCGAAACCGACGAACAAAGCGTTGTCGCGGTTACGCTCGCGGGTTTTCTCGCGGTTGTAGCGCTCACCCTGCTTGATGGCCACCACTTGCGCGGTGCCGCTCTTGCCGGCGATCCGGTATTGCGCGCCTGCCGCTGCGGCCCGGGCAATCCCGCGAGCATCGTGCATCACCATCTGCATGCCGTGGTTGACCTGCTCCCAGTCACGCGGATCCTTGAGCAGGATGTTCGGCATCGGGTGCTCATCCACCGGCGCAGCGCCGTCCACGGTCATGGCCAGATGCGGGCGGTTCCACACACCTTTGTTGGCGATCAACGCGGTGGCCTGGGCCAGTTGCAGCGGCGTGACCTGCATGTAGCCCTGACCAATGCCGAGGATCACGGTTTCACCCGGGAACCACGGTTGGCGGCGTGTGGCGCGTTTCCAGGCCTGGGATGGCATCAGACCAGAGGATTCTTCGTACATGTCGAGAGAGACTTTCTCACCGAGCCCGAACATTGACATGTAGTCGTGCAGGCGATCGATCCCCAGCTTGTGCGCCAAGTCATAGAAGTAGGTGTCGTTGGAGCGCATGATCGCCGCGTCCATGTCCACCCAGCCGTCACCGCTGTGGTTCCAGTTGCGGTACTTGTGATCGAAATCCGGGAGTTGGTAGTAACCCGGATCGAAGACTCGGGTCTGGGGCGTGACGACACCGGCGTCGAGTCCGGCAATCGCAACCTCGGGCTTGATGGTCGAGCCTGGTGCATAGAGCCCGCGCAGCACGCGATTGAACAGTGGACGGTCGATGGAGTCGCGCAGCGTCGAGTACTCCTTCGAGCTGATACCGGTGACGAACAGGTTCGGATCGAAACTCGGATTGCTGACCATGGCCAACACTTCACCGGTCGATGGATCGAGCGCAACCACTGAGCCACGACGATCGCCCAAGGCTTGCTCGGCAGCTTCCTGAAGCTTGACGTCGAGGCTCAGGACAATGTTTTCGCCGGGCACCGGGTCAGTGTGCTTGAGCACTCGCAGCACGCGGCCCTGAGCATTGGTTTCGACTTCTTCGTAACCGACATGGCCGTGCAGCTGCGACTCATAGAATTTTTCGATCCCGGTCTTGCCGACGGATTGCGTCCCGCGGTACTCGACCGTATCCAGCGCCTTGGATTCTTTCTCGTTGATCCGTCCGACATAGCCGACCGAATGAGCGAAATGCTCGCCCAGTGGATAGTGCCGAACGAACTGGGGCTCGACATCGAGGCCCGGTAAACGGAACTCGTTAACCGCGAGTACCGCGATCTGTTCTTCACTCAGCTCATAGAACAGCGTCACCGGTACGAACGGATGACGTGCCTGTTTCATGGCCTTGTCGAATTGCGTGCGGTCTTCAGCGGGCAGGTGCAGCAGGTTGACCACCTCGTCCAGCTCTTGATTGACATCGGACGCGCGTTCGCGAGTGATGGTCAGGTTGTAGCTGGGCCGGTTGTCGGCCAGGACAACGCCATTGCGGTCATAGATCAATCCGCGAGTAGGCGTGATCGGCAGGACATGGACGCGGTTGTTTTCGGAGATCGTGGAGTGATAGTCGAATTCAACGACCTGCAGGATGTACATGCGCACCACCAGCGCGCAGGTAATGGCTACGACAAACAAGGCGCAAGCCATCAATCTTTTGTTGACCAGGCGTGTCTCTTTTTCGTGGTCCTTGATCGGTATCGGTTGGGGCATTTCTGAAGCAACTCTTTGAAAAGAAGATACCGGTCCTTTGGCAAGAAAACTGTCCGTCAAAAAAATGAGCTGCACCATAACAAAACTGCCAAGCCACTTTTATGTCGTTTTTTTAACTTGAATTTCCAATTGGCGGAGGACTCGTGCGCTTCAGTCAATATTGATGTTCCCATTCCTGCATTTTTCTTGCTGATGGCTGGGTCGATACTGGATGCATATCATTTTTTGGAGTGTGTTCATGCATCCGCGATTTCAACGATTACTGGGTTCAAACGGGTTTTCCATCGGATTGGAACTGCCGCTGGATAATGATTGGTCCAGCGATGGTCAACGGCTGCGGATAGCCGAGGACCGCCCCTTTGGTGTGCCTGATTTGAAGCAGCATGCCGCCATGGCGCGCTTGGCCGACCAGTCCGGCTTTCGCGCGCTCTGGGTCCGCGACGTACCGGTTTATGACCCCCACTTCGGCGACGCAGCACAGGTATTCGAAACCTTCTCCTACCTTGGTTATCTGGCCGGCATTACCGACAACATCATGCTGGGTACGGCTGCGGTCGTACTTCCGCTACGTCAGCCTTGGCTGACCCTCAAGTCGGCCAACAGCATTGATGAGCTAAGTGATGGGCGCCTGCTGCTGGGCGTGGCCAGTGGCGACCGTCCGATGGAATATCCGTTGTTTGGCGTGGATTACGATCAGCGCGGCGAAATCTTCCGCGAGACCGTTGAATTGCTGCGCAGCCAAGGCGAGGGCCGATTGCCGGAAGGGGCACGCTTGCTTCCGGAGCGCGATCAGTCAGCGCCGTTGTTGGTTGCGGGGCTTGGTCAGCAATCTCCAGCGTGGATTGGCCAGCATATGGATGGTTGGCTCGCCTATCCTGGAACACCGGATGAGCATCGTCGGCGAGTAGGGTTGTGGCGAGAGGTGGGCGGGGATAAACCTTATGTAAGCTTCGTTCACCTGGACTTGGCTGCCAATCCTCATGCGCCGATGCGACGTGTGCGCTTCGGTGGTAGCTGCGGACGGTTGGCATTGATTGACGAACTTCAGGGATTGCGTGAAGCAGGCGTTCAGCACGTCGGGCTGCATATACGTCGCAGCGAACGGCCGGTCGCGGAGGTTATTGAAGAGATTGCAGAGTTCGTGCTGCCGAAGTTTCATTAAAGCTGCGAAATGAAAAAGGGATAGCCAACAGGCTATCCCTTTTTTATCGCGGCACTTTTCTTTCGCCCAAAACAAAACCCCAACTGCTTTCGCAATTGGGGTTTCGG
>NZ_JBSVXD010000208.1:0-9310 GCF_054070755.1 Pseudomonas sp. SDO5591_S426
GCGACCCCCGGCGTGACAGGCCGGTATTCTAACCGACTGAACTACCGCTGCGCGTAGCGTTGAAAGTGGTGGGTGATGACGGGATCGAACCGCCGACATTCTGCTTGTAAGGCAGACGCTCTCCCAGCTGAGCTAATCACCCGTTTGCATCTCCGAGGCCGCGAAATTTACGCAGGTAGCGAACCTAAGTCAATAGCAGGATTGAAGTTTTTCTGAAAAAGACAAAATCGTTTCAATCCGCACAATGTCGCTAGTAGCCAGACCGCTGGAGTTACTCGCTGTAAATCATCTTCTTGGTCATGCCACCGTCCACCACGAACTCCTGGCCCGTGACAAAACCGGCGTTCTTCGACAGTAACCAAGCCACCATTGCCGCCACGTCCTCCACCGTCCCTACCCTGCCCGCCGGATGCTGGGCATGATCGGCATCGGTCAGTGGTTCGGCACGGCGCACGGAAGGGTCGCGCGCATCGATCCAGCCCGGGCTGACGGCATTGACGCGAATTTCCGGGCCAAGGCTGATGGCGAGCGCGTGAGTCAGGGCCAGCAAACCGCCCTTGCTCGCCGCATACGCCTCGGTATCAGGCTCCGATTGCGCGGCACGGGTCGAGGCCAGATTGACGATCGACCCGTTGTGAGCGCGAAGATACGGCGCACAGTGCTTGGCCAATAGCATCGGCCCACTGAGGTTCACCGCCAACACCCGATTCCAGTAAGCCAGATCGAGGCTTTCCAGGGTGATGTTGTGCGGATCGGCAACTGCCGCGTTGCACACCAACGCATCCAGACGCCCGAATTGCCCCAGCACCTCGGCAACACCCAGCGCCACCTGCCCTTCGTTCGAGACGTCCATGGCGATGAACCAGGCATTGTCGCCGAGCACCTTCGCCACTTTCGAACCGCGCTGACGATCCAGGTCCGTCAGCACGACTTGCCAGCCCTCGCTGATCAGCCAGGCCGCAATCCCCAATCCAATGCCCCGCGCAGCACCGGTTACCAGTGCAACGCGACCATTGGAAGCGGGTGGCGTAGACAGCTCGATCACAAGGCAGCCAACCCGCGCGCCAGGTCGGCTTGCAGGTCTGCCACGTCTTCCAGACCGACCGCGACGCGGATCAGGCTGTCACGAATGCCCGCGGCTTCACGCTCTTGCGGCGCCAGACGGCCGTGAGAGGTGGTGCTCGGGTGAGTGATGGTGGTTTTACTGTCGCCCAGGTTGGCGGTGATCGAAATCAGGCGCGTTGCATCGATAAAGCGCCAGGCGCCCTCTTTGCCGCCCTTCACTTCGAAGCTCACCACCGCGCCGAACCCCTTCTGCTGACGCAGGGCCAATTCGTGCTGCGGATGGCTCTTGAGACCGGCGTAATGGACTTTCTCGATGCCGTCCTGCTGCTCCAGCCACTCGGCCAGTTGCTGGGCGTTGGCGCAGTGCGCCTTCATCCGCAGGTTCAGGGTTTCCAGGCCCTTGAGGAAGATCCAGGCATTGAACGGGCTCAGGGTCGGCCCGGCAGTACGCAGGAAACCGACCACTTCTTTCATCTGCTCGCTGCGACCGGCGACGACACCGCCCATGCAACGGCCCTGGCCGTCGATGAACTTGGTCGCCGAGTGCACGACGATGTCCGCGCCCATTTTCAGCGGTTGCTGCAAGGCCGGGGTGCAGAAGCAGTTGTCGACCACCAGCATCGCGCCTTTGGCGTGAGCAATTTTCGCCAGTTCGGCGATGTCGACCAACTCGGCCAGCGGATTGGATGGCGACTCGACGAACAGCAATTTGGTGTTGGCCTTGATTGCGGCGTCCCAACCGGACAAGTCCGCCAGGGCCACGTAATCGACTTCGATACCGAAACGCTTGAAGTACTTCTCGAACAGGCTGATGGTCGAGCCAAACACGCTACGCGACACCAATACGTGATCGCCGGCGCTGCACAGGCTCATCACCACCGCCATGATCGCAGCCATGCCGGTTGCGGTGGCCACGGCTTGCTCGGCGCTTTCCAGGGCCGCGATGCGCTCTTCGAATGCGCGCACGGTCGGGTTGGTGTAGCGCGAGTAGACGTTGCCCGGCACTTCGCCGGCAAAACGCGCGGCGGCGTCGGCAGCGGTGCGGAATACGTAGCTGGAAGTGAAGAACATCGGATCACCGTGTTCGCCTTCCGGCGTACGGTGCTGACCGGCACGTACGGCCAGGGTATCGAACGCTACGCCTTCGAGGTCGCTGTCCAACCGACCGGCATCCCAATCCTGACTCATGCTGTCACTCCTTTCCCTAATTCTCGTAAATTAAAAGCCGGATACAAAACCGGCCCCTCAGGGCCGGTAATTACTCAGTTGTTGTACAGATCGATGATCGCGCTGACTGCCTGCGTCTTGACCTTGGAGGCATCGTTGCGTGCCTGCTCGATCTTGTTCAGGTAAGCCTCGTCGACGTCGCCGGTGACGTACTGGCCGTCGAACACCGCGCAATCGAACTTGTCGATCTTGATCTTGCCGCCACCGACCGCTTCGATCAAGTCAGGCAAGTCCTGATAGATCAGCCAGTCAGCGCCGATCAGGTCAGCCACGTCCTGAGTCGAACGGTTGTGGGCGATCAGTTCGTGGGCGCTCGGCATGTCGATGCCGTAGACGTTCGGAAATCGCACGGCTGGCGCTGCGGAACAGAAGTAGACGTTCTTGGCGCCCGCTTCACGTGCCATCTGGATAATCTGCTTGCAGGTAGTGCCGCGAACGATGGAGTCGTCCACCAGCATCACGTTCTTGCCGCGGAATTCCAGTTCGATGGCGTTGAGCTTCTGGCGTACGGATTTTTTCCGCGCAGCCTGGCCCGGCATGATGAAGGTCCGGCCGATGTAGCGGTTCTTCACGAAGCCTTCGCGGAACTTCACGCCCAGGTGGTTCGCCAGCTCCAGGGCCGCGGTGCGGCTGGTGTCCGGGATCGGGATGACCACGTCGATGTCGTGCTCAGGACGTTCGCGCAGGATCTTCTCGGCGAGTTTCTCGCCCATGCGCAGGCGGGCCTTGTACACCGACACGCCGTCGATGATCGAGTCCGGACGCGCCAGGTACACGTGTTCGAAGATGCACGGAGTCAGGGACGGGTTGGTCGCGCACTGACGGGTGTGCAGCTTGCCGTCTTCAGTGATGTAGACCGCTTCGCCCGGTGCCAGGTCGCGAATCAGGGTGAAGCCGAGCACGTCCAGGGACACGCTTTCCGACGCGATCATGTACTCGACGCCTTCGTCGGTGTGACGCTGGCCGAACACGATCGGGCGAATGCCGTGCGGGTCGCGGAAACCGACGATGCCGTAGCCGGTCACCATCGCCACGACGGCGTAACCACCGACGCAACGGTTGTGCACGTCGGTGACGGCGGCAAACACGTCTTCTTCGGTTGGCTGCAACTTGCCGCGCTGGGCCAGTTCGTGTGCGAACACGTTGAGCAGCACTTCCGAGTCGGAGCTGGTGTTGACGTGGCGCAGGTCAGATTCGTAAATCTCCTTGGCCAGCTGTTCAACGTTGGTCAGGTTACCGTTGTGCGCCAGGGTGATGCCGTAAGGCGAGTTGACGTAAAACGGTTGAGCTTCGGCCGAAGTCGAGCTGCCCGCGGTCGGATAGCGCACATGGCCAATGCCCATGTGGCCGACCAGGCGCTGCATGTGACGCTGCTGGAACACGTCACGCACCAGGCCGTTGTCCTTGCGCAGGAATAACCGGCCATCATGGCTGGTCACGATACCGGCAGCGTCCTGGCCGCGGTGCTGGAGGACGGTTAGCGCGTCATACAGCGCCTGATTGACGTTCGACTTACCGACGATACCGACGATGCCACACATGCGACGCAACCCCTACTTAATGGATCTGAACTGAACACAACTCACTGAGGCGTTTTGGCCATCGGCAAGAGGTGCTCCTTGAACGGTATTTCAGCGGGTACGCTGATACCGCTGGCAAGCCACTGACTGCTCCACCCGAGAATCAGGTTTTTGGACCAATCGGCGACCAATAGAAATTTTGGCACGAGTTGCGACTGCTGCCACCACTCGTCCTGCTGTACCGGCCCCAGGCTCAACAGCCCGACCGCCACGACCACCAGCAACACGCCACGCGCGGCGCCGAAGGCCATGCCGAGGAATCGATCGGTCCCGGACAACCCGGTGACGCGTACCAATTCGCCGATCAGATAATTGATCATTGCGCCTACGATCAACGTGGCGACAAACATGATGGCACAGCCCGCGATCACGCGAGCCGAAGGTGTTTGAATGTATCCGGCGAGGTACTCGGACAATGAGCCACCGAACATCCAGGCAACGGCTCCTGCGATGATCCAGGTCACCAGCGACAGTGCTTCTTTGACGAAGCCGCGGCTCAGACTGATCAATGCGGAGATGGCGACGATTGCAACGATCGCCCAGTCAACCCAGGTAAATGGCACAGTGCAGCCTACAGACGGATAAGGCGGCGCATTTTAGCAGAGCCCATGCTTATCGGTAAGCTGCGATTGTCAGTGCATTTCAAATCGGTGCGATAGATTTAGCCGCGCTCTGGCTGAAAACGCACCACAAACCCCTTGAGGTTCTGCTGGCGGTTCAACAAGTCACGCAGACGATCGGCTTCGGCACGCTCGATCAGCGGCCCGACAAACACCCGATTCTTGCCGTCGGCGGTACGGATATAAGCGTTGTAACCCTGGCTGCGCAGGGTCTTCTGCAGCTTTTCCGCACTTTCACGATTGGCCAGGCTGGCCAGTTGCACCGACCAGCTCACCGAGAGACCATTGGCATCGACGCGGCTTGGCGTGGTGTCCGGCTTGCCCGGAGCCGCGGTGATCGGCTGGGCGGGCGCGGTCGCAGGTTTTGCCGCGAGCGCCGGAACCGGTGCTGGAGCAGGAGGCGGCGTGACAGCTTTTGCGGTTGGCGCTGGCGCGACAGGCGCAACGGGCACTTCCTGCTGGGCGATTTCGTCATCGCTCGGCACTGGTTCCTGAGGCAAGGCTTGCGGCTCAGGCACCACCACCGGCTCAACCTGCACTTGCGGCATCGCCGGTGCTTGCGGTGCAGCCGGGGCTTCAACCGTCACATGGCGCTGCTCATCCTGCCGCGAGAACAGCATCGGCAGGAAAATCACCGCCAGCGCCACCAGAACCAGGGCGCCGACCATGCGCTGTTTGTAGGCCTTATCCAGCAATGCCATTTGCCGCTTCCTCCGTGGAGCGCCGGGCCAGCCATTCCAGGGCCTCGGCGACACAATAAAATGATCCGAACAACAGAATTTCGTCGTCGCTCGTTGCCAGCGCGCTCTGCCCTTCCAGGGCGGCAGCCACGCTGTCATAAGACGTTACTGAAGCGCCACGCTTGTGCAGCGCTTCGTGCAAATCGTTAACCGGCCGCGCCCGTGGCGAATCCAGCGGTGCGACGGCCCAGTGCTCGACACTAGCACTCAACTCATCAACAACACCATCCAGATCCTTGTCCGCCAGCAACCCGAACACCGCCAGACGCTTGCCGACCGGTGGGCGGCTGGCCAGACGCCGCGCCAGATACTCTGCCGCATGGGGGTTGTGCCCCACATCCAGCAACAGGTTAAGACGCTTGCCCTGCCAGTTGAACTGCCGACGATCTAGACGACCGACCACCCGCGTCGCTTGCAGCGCCGGGATAATCTGCGCGTCCACCCAAGGCAGACCGAGCAGCAGATAGGCCTGCAAGGCCAGTGCGGCGTTTTCCATCGGCAGATCGAGCAATGGCAGATCGCGCAGTTCGACCACACGACCCTGAGCGCCAAGACCGCGCCATTGCCAGTTGTGATCGGTGATGCCGAGATCGAAATCGCGCCCACGCAGGAAAAACGGGCAATTGAGCTCGCTCGCTTTGTCCAGCAAGGGTTGCGGAGGATTCAGGTCGCCACAGAGCGCAGGCGCGCCCTGGCGGAAAATGCCGGCCTTCTCGAAGGCCACGGACTCGCGGGTATCACCCAGGTAGTCCGCATGATCGACGCCGATGCTGGTGACCAGCGCCATATCGGCGTCGACCACGTTGACCGTGTCCAGACGCCCGCCCAGACCGACTTCCAGCACCACGGCATCGAGTCCGGACTGTTGAAACAGCCAGAACGCCGCCAGGGTGCCCATCTCGAAATAGGTCAGGGAAGTGTCGCCGCGTCCGGCCTCCACCGCAGCGAAGGCCTGACACAGCTCGGCGTCAGTGGCTTCGACGCCGTTGACCTGCACCCGCTCGTTGTAGCGCAGCAGGTGCGGGGAATTGTAGACACCCACCTTCAGGCCCTGGGCCCGAAGCAATGAAGCCACGAACGCACAGGTAGAACCCTTGCCGTTGGTGCCGGTGACCGTGATCACCCGAGGCGCCGGCTTGCCCAGTCCCATGCGGGACGCTACCTGTTGCGAGCGCTCAAGGCCCATGTCGATGGCCGAAGGGTGCAACTGCTCAAGGTAGGCGAGCCACTCACCAAGGGTACGTTGGGTCATATGTTGGCAGGCACCGGCGGAACGACGATCGGCTCGATTGGCGCAGCGACGAACTTAGGCGTCGGCAGGCCCATCATTTGTGCCAGCAGGTTGCCCAGGCGCGGACGCAGCTCCTGGCGGTGAACGATCATGTCGATGGCGCCGTGTTCCAGCAGGAACTCGCTGCGCTGGAAGCCTTCCGGCAGTTTTTCACGCACGGTCTGCTCGATCACGCGCGGACCGGCAAAACCAATCAGGGCTTTCGGCTCGCCGACGATCACGTCGCCCAGCATCGCCAGACTGGCGGAAACACCGCCGTAGACCGGGTCGGTCAGTACGGAGATGAACGGAATGCCTTCTTCACGCAGACGCGCCAGCACCGCAGAGGTCTTGGCCATTTGCATCAGGGAGATCAGCGCTTCTTGCATCCGCGCACCACCGGAGGCGGAGAAGCAGATCATCGGGCAACGTTTTTCCAGCGCGTAGTTGGCGGCGCGCACGAAGCGCTCACCGACGATGGCGCCCATCGAACCACCCATGAAGGAGAATTCGAACGCCGAAACCACCACCGGCATGCCCAGCAGCGTACCGCTCATGGAGACCAGTGCGTCTTTTTCGCCGGTCTGCTTTTGTGCAGCGGTCAGGCGATCCTTGTACTTCTTGCCGTCACGGAATTTCAGACGGTCAACCGGCTCCAGGTCCGCGCCCAGCTCGGTACGGCCTTCGACGTCGAGGAAAATGTCGATACGGGCGCGTGCGCCGATACGCATGTGATGGTTGCACTTGGGGCAAACGTCCAGGGTTTTTTCAAGCTCTGGACGATACAGCACAGCCTCGCAAGACGGGCATTTGTGCCAAAGACCTTCAGGCACCGAGCTCTTCTTGACCTCGGAACGCATGATCGAAGGGATCAGTTTGTCTACTAACCAGTTGCTCATGCTTTCTTTCTCCAGTACCGGCGGCCCGAACGCTCTGGTTCGCAGCCCCGCGTATGCCCTAGCGCTAAATTCATGTGTGCGGCGATGATCGCTGGATTGCCGGGTCAGGAAACTTGACCTGCGTGCAACTCCAAAAAACCCTCAGCCATGCCTGCTTTGTGCAAGTGCAGTTACTGACGGCGGCAGTGTGCCAGCCGTCACATGCGAGCTGGATCAAAAGATCCCAGCCTCGTTTCACTCGACAGCTCCTACAACTTTCCTACGGCCGCTTTGATAAATGCCTGAATCTTTGCGTGATCCTTGATGCCCTTGCTCGCCTCTACCCCGCCGCTGACATCCACGGCATAAGGCCGGACCCGGGCCACTGCATCGGCGACGTTATCCGGGGTCAATCCGCCCGCGAGAATGATCGGCTTGCTCAAGCCTTGAGGTATCAGAGACCAGTCGAACGCCTCGCCGGTTCCACCGGGAATGCCTTCGACATAGGCGTCGAGCAGAATGCCGCTGGCGCTCGGATAAGCCTCGCACGCCGCGGCAATGTCGTCGCCGGCCTTGACCCGCAACGCTTTGATGTACGGACGATCCCAGCTTTCGCACTCCGCGGCGGTTTCATCGCCGTGGAACTGCAACAGGTCCAGCGGCACGGCATCGAGGATCTCGCTCAACTCGGCACGGCTGGCGTTGACGAACAAACCTACGGTCGTGACAAACGGCGGCAGCGCCTTGACGATCGCGCGTGCCTGCTGGAACGTCACCGCCCGCGGGCTCTTGGCATAAAACACAAATCCGATGGCATCGGCCCCGGCTTCGACCGCTGCCAACGCATCTTCTATGCGGGTAATCCCGCAAATCTTGCTGCGAACGGCTGACATGTCGATAAAACCCCACGGCAAATCCGAGAAAGTCCCGGATGGTAACAAAAGCTTTCGAGGGCGTCAGCCGTCAAGTTCGGAGAAACCGGTGAGGAAGTGTGGGCCAATGTAACGCTCGGGCAGTTCGAACTCGTCGCGGTACTCGACTTGCACCAGATACAGGCCAAACGGATGCGCCGTCACCCCGCCGGAACGGCGGATTCGGCTCTCCAGCACTTCCTTCATCCACTCCACAGGACGCTCGCCGGCACCGATGGTCATCAGCACACCGGCGATGTTGCGCACCATGTGATGCAGAAAGGCACTGGCACGGATATCCAGCACGATCATCTTGCCGTGGCGCGTGACGCGCAGGTGATGCAGCTCCTTGATCGGCGACTTGGCCTGGCACTGACCGGCGCGGAAAGCGCTGAAATCGTGGGTGCCCACCAGGTATTGCGCCGCTTCGGCCATGCGCTCGACGTCCAGCGGACGGTGGTTCCAGGTGATTTCTTCGTTCAGGTGCGCCGGACGGATCTGATCGTTGTAGATCACGTAGCGATAACGCCGGGCGATGGCCTTGAACCGTGCATGAAAATGCGCGGGCATGATCTTGGCCCAACTGACACTGACGTCGTGCGGCAGGTTGATGTTGGCGCCCATGACCCAGGCTTTCATCGATCGCTCGACCTGGGTATCGAAATGCACCACCTGTCCGCAAGCATGCACGCCAGCGTCGGTACGCCCGGCGCACAGCAGCGAAACCGGCGAGTCGGCGACTTTGGACAAGGCGTTTTCGAGGGTTTCCTGCACGGTGAGCACGCCGGAGGCCTGGCGCTGCCAGCCGCGATAGCGCGAGCCTTTGTATTCGACGCCCAACGCGATCCGGTAAAAGCCCTCGGCTGCCAGTTCGGCGGCCGGGTTATCTATATTTGCCAAGGAGTGACAGCCTGCTGATGTACGCAAAGGCGGGCATTATAAGGTGCTCGGGCGGGGATGCCAGAGGCGGGTCGCCGAAGATCAAAAGATCGCAGCCTTCGGCAGCTCCTACAGGGTAT
>NZ_JBSVXD010000209.1:0-9263 GCF_054070755.1 Pseudomonas sp. SDO5591_S426
TCGCATTTCTATGCAGGAGCTGCCGCAGGCTGCGATCTTTTGATCTGCTATCGGCTGCTATGCTGGTTTGACCGTGTTGCATCGACGTTGAGCGCCAGTCAAGAGAGAGCCCGTCATGTCCCAGTTGCCGTCCCTGAGCCAGTTACGCGACCCCAATGCCTTTCTTCGCCGCCACCTCGGGCCGGATGCCGCCGAGCAACAGGCGATGCTCGACAGCCTGGGTCTGGGCAGTCGGGTTGAACTGATCGAGCAGACGGTGCCACCGGGCATTCGCCTGAACCGGCCGCTCGATCTGCCGCCGGCATTGGACGAAGAAGCGGCGCTGGCCAAGTTGCGCGGTTATGCCGAGCAGAACCAGGTCTGGACCAGCCTGATCGGCATGGGCTACCACGGCACCCTCACGCCCGCCGTGATCCTGCGCAACGTGTTGGAGAATCCCGGTTGGTACACCGCTTACACGCCGTATCAACCGGAAATCGCCCAAGGGCGGCTCGAAGCGCTGCTGAATTTTCAGCAATTGACCATCGACCTCACCGGCCTGGAGCTGGCCAACGCTTCGCTGCTGGACGAAGCCACCGCTGCGGCGGAAGCCATGGCACTGGCCAAGCGGGTCGCCAAGTCGAAAAGCAATCTGTTTTTCGTCGATGAAAACTGCCATCCGCAGACCATTTCCGTGGTGCAGACCCGCGCCGAAGGCTTCGGGTTCGAGCTGATCATCGACGCTGTGGATAACTTGAAGCAGCACCAGGTGTTCGGTGCGTTGCTGCAATATCCTGATACCCACGGCGAGATCCTTGATCTGCGTCCGCTGATTGATCACCTGCACGCGCAACAGGCGCTGGCGTGCGTCGCCACCGATTTGCTGAGCCTGCTGTTGCTGACCCCGCCCGGCGAGTTGGGCGCTGATGTGGTATTCGGTTCATCCCAGCGTTTCGGCGTGCCAATGGGTTACGGCGGGCCGCACGCGGCGTTTTTTGCCAGTCGCGACGAGTACAAGCGGGCGATTCCGGGGCGGATCATCGGCGTATCGAAAGATGCACGCGGCAATGTCGCTCTGCGCATGGCCCTGCAAACCCGCGAGCAACATATTCGCCGCGAGAAGGCCAACTCGAACATTTGCACCGCTCAGGTACTGCTGGCCAATATCGCCAGTTTCTACGCGGTCTACCATGGCCCCGAAGGGCTCAAGCGCATTGCGCAGCGCGTGCACCGGCTGACCTGCATCCTCGCCGCTGGCCTTGAGCGCAAGGGCATCACCCGTCTCAATCAGCATTTCTTCGACACACTGACGCTGGAAGTTGGCGGCACCCAGACCGCGATCATCGAAAGCGCCGTGGCCGCGCAGATCAACTTGCGCATCCTGGGCCGTGGGCGATTGGGGTTAAGTCTCGACGAAAGCTGCGACGAGTCCACCGTGGCGAAACTATTCGACGTGTTCCTTGGCGCCGATCATGGGCTCAGCGTCGATGAACTGGACGCTGAAACCCTGACTCCCGGAATTCCCGCCGGGCTGGCACGCACCACGCCTTATCTGCGCCATCCGGTGTTCAACGCCCATCACAGCGAAACCGAGATGCTGCGCTACCTCAAGCAACTGGAAAACAAGGACCTGGCGCTCAATCAATCGATGATTCCGCTCGGCTCGTGCACCATGAAGCTCAATGCCACCAGCGAGATGATCCCGATTACCTGGCCTCAGTTCGCCAATCTGCATCCGTTTGCGCCGAAAGAGCAGGCGGTTGGTTATTCATTGATGATCGAAGAACTGGAGCGCTGGCTCTGCGCGATCACCGGTTTCGATGCAATCTGCATGCAGCCCAACTCCGGCGCCCAGGGCGAATACGCGGGGCTGCTGGCGATCCGCAAATACCACGAGAGCCGTCAGCAGGGTGGGCGGGATATCTGCCTGATTCCGTCGTCGGCCCACGGCACCAACCCGGCCTCGGCGCAGATGGCCGGGATGCGTGTGGTGATCGTCGAGTGCGACGAAGCGGGTAACGTCGATCTGGATGACTTGAAGGAAAAAGCCGCAGACGCCGGGGACAAACTCTCCTGCCTCATGGCGACTTATCCGTCGACCCACGGCGTGTACGAGGAAGGCATCAGCGAAATCTGCGAAGTTATCCACAAGCACGGCGGCCAGGTGTACATGGACGGCGCCAACCTCAATGCCCAGGTCGGGCTGGCGCGGCCGGCGGACATTGGCGCTGACGTGTCGCACATGAACCTGCACAAGACTTTCTGCATTCCCCATGGCGGCGGCGGGCCGGGCATGGGGCCGATCGGCGTGCGCGCGCACCTGGCGCCGTTCGTGGCCAATCACCCGGTGGTGCCGATCGACGGACCGCTGGCGCAGAACGGCGCGGTCAGCGCGGCGCCGTGGGGGAGTGCGAGCATTCTGCCCATCAGTTGGATGTACATCGCCATGATGGGGCCGCAGTTGGCCGATGCCAGCGAAGTGGCGATCCTCGCCGCGAATTACCTGGCGCGTCATTTGTCCGGGGCGTTCCCGGTGCTCTACACCGGGCGCAACGAACGCGTGGCCCATGAATGCATTCTCGATCTGCGACCATTGAAGGCGCTGACCGGTATCAGTGAAGAAGACGTCGCCAAGCGCCTGATGGACTACGGCTTCCACGCGCCGACCATGTCGTTTCCGGTGCCGGGGACGTTGATGGTCGAACCCACCGAAAGTGAATCGAAGGCGGAGCTGGACCGTTTTATCGGCGCGATGCTGAGCATTCGCGCGGAAATTACCGAGGTGCAGAACGGCAATTGGCCGGCCGAGGACAATCCGCTAAAACGTGCACCGCACACGCTGGCCGACATCACTGGGATCTGGGAGCGGCCCTACAGCATCGAGCAAGCGGTTACACCGGATGCACACACCAAGGCCCACAAGTACTGGCCGGTGGTGAACCGGGTGGACAATGTTTACGGGGATAGAAACCTGTTTTGCGCGTGTGTGCCGGTGGATGATTACCGCTGATTGTCCGGTCACATCTAACCCTGTGGGAGCGGGCTTGCCCGCGATGGCGGATTTACAGCCGATGCAGATATTGAAGCTGAAGGCCTCATCGCGGGCAAGCCCGCTCCCACAGGGATCTGCTGTGAACAGGAGGTTTGTGTAGGCAAAAAAATGCCGCTCATATGAGCGGCATTTTCAGTTCAGCATCGATTACTCGGCAGCCACGGCATTCTTCGCCAGAATCGCGTTCGCCAGTTCCATGTCCGTAGCCTGCAGGCCCGGGTTGTCGGCGCGGACTTGCTGCATCGCGGCTTCCAGATACGGGCCGCGGATGCCGCCGTCACTGGCGACGAAACTGCCGGCATCGTCCTGGGCGGCGACGATCAGCTTGTGATCCTTGAAGGTCAGGTAGGTCGAACCGGTGGTTGCACCGGACGAGATGACGTTACGCCAAAAGCTGTCAGCCATCGCCGAACCGACAGGCAGGGACAACAAGGCGATGGTAGCGACAGCAAGTTTGAAACGCATGATGGGTGACTCCACTGGGGGTTTTAACTACGGCGTTGGATCGCCATTTCCCCAATCGAGTTCCATCACCGCATAGCTACTTCTGCTCGCTCTGCGGCGTCACGCGCAACACCTCCTCGACGGTGGTCAAACCGGCCGCGACCTTCTGCGCCCCGGACAAACGCAAGCTGCGCATGCCCTCCTTGAACGCCTGCCGCCGCACTGCCAGCAAATCGGTGTCGGGGTTGATCAGGGCTTTGAGGCCGTCGGTCAGTTGCATGATTTCATAGACCCCGGCGCGGCCGTGATAGCCGGTGTCGCGGCATTCCACGCAACCGATGGCGCGTTGGGCGTTGCCCGGCAGCGGGGCTTGCCAGGGCCGGGTCAGGGTTTGCCAGTCTTCTTCGCCCAAGGTTTGCGGTGCCTTGCAGTGCGGGCACAAGGTACGCACCAATCGCTGGGCCATGACGCCGAGTACCGTGGCCTTGATCAGGTAATGCGGCACGCCAAGTTCCAGCAAACGGCTGATGGCGCTGGGTGCGTCGTTGGTGTGCAGCGTCGACAGTACCAGGTGCCCGGTGAGCGCGGCCTGGATCGCCATCTCGGCAGTTTCCAGATCGCGAATCTCGCCGATCATGATGATGTCCGGGTCTTGTCGCATCAGCGCGCGTACCCCGGCGGCGAAGGTCAGGTCGATGTTGTGCTGGACCTGCATCTGGTTGAACGCCGGTTCGACCATTTCAATCGGGTCTTCGATGGTGCAGAGGTTGACCTCCGGCGTCGCCAGTTTTTTCAGTGTGGTGTAGAGCGTGGTGGTCTTGCCGGAACCGGTTGGCCCAGTCACCAGAATGATGCCGTTGGGCTGGCGGGTCATGTCCTGCCAGCGCCGCAGGTCGTCGGCGGAAAACCCAAGCTGATCGAAATCCTTGAGCAGCACTTCCGGGTCGAAAATCCGCATGACCATTTTTTCGCCGAAGGCTGTCGGCAAGGTCGATAGGCGCAACTCGACTTCGCCGCCGTCCGGGGTCTTGGTTTTCACCCGACCGTCCTGGGGTTTGCGCTTCTCCGCGACGTTCATCCGCCCTAGGCTTTTCAGGCGACTGACGATGGCCATGGTCACTTGCGGCGGGAATTGGTAGACGTTGTGCAGCACGCCGTCGATGCGAAAACGCACTGTGCCTTGCTCGCGCCGGGGCTCGATGTGGATATCGCTGGCGCGTTGCTGAAAGGCGTACTGGAACAGCCAGTCGACGATGTTGACGATGTGCGCGTCGTTGGCGTCCGGTTCCTGGTCGCTGGCGCCAAGGTTGAGCAACTGCTCGAAGTTGCCCAGGGTGTTGACCTGCTGATCGGCGTTATTGGCGCCGGTAACTGACTTGGCCAGTCGGAAAAATTCCACGCTGAAGCGCTGGATATCCACCGGGTTGGCCACCACACGCTTGATCGGCAGCTTCAGCACATGGGTCAGGTCGGCTTCCCAACCGGTGACGTAGGGCTGGGCGCTGGCGACGGTCACGGCGTCGCGGTCGATGGAGACGGCGAGGATCTTGTGGCGCTGGGCGAAGGCGTAGGACATCAACGGCGTCACGGCCGCGACGTTGATCTTCAATGGGTCGATGCGCAGGTAAGGCTGGCCCGCCTGCTGGGACAGCCACAGGGTCAGGTTTTCCAGGTCGAGGTGTTTGCCGGGGCGGCTGAGGTCGTCCAGCTGCTGGCCGGCGATGAATTCCAGTGGATGCAGCTGACCATGAGCGGCGTGGCGGCGGCGGGCATTGAGCGCCTGCTCGGCCGAATCCTGGCTGATAAAGCCTTGGGCAACCAGCTCGCGCAGCACATCATTGAGATCCAGCCAGCGGTCCTGAATGGAGAATTGAACGGACATGCGGGCTCCTTTTGAACAACAAGTGCGCAAAGGATAGTCGTGGCGCCACTGACCGTTGGGCCACTACCCGACGAAGCCGTATCGAGTTTTTTCAGCCCGCCGCTTGAGCGGCTTCAGCCCAGGCAGCGTCAGCGGTTTGCAGATCGACCGAGCAGACGCTGATCAGGTTACGAAGTTTTTCCGCGATCACCTGGGCGCGATGCCAGCTCAAACCATCGATGACAATCTCGATCGCCAGCAGGTCTTCCTGGCGCTGCACCTGCACCTGTTCCGGCGTCAAAAACTGCAACGCGAACAGATTGAGCGCACGGCACAGCAGCTCCGGTTCGGCTTCGGCCAGCAATTGGTAGCGAACGCAGCAATGGGCGTTGCCAACATGCCAGACATCGGCGCGGGCGGGCGGGGTGTTGACGGCTTCCAGGTACGGCATGGTCGTTCTCCAAAATCACTGGAGAAATTTTTACATTCGGTGCCGGGTATTTCTTATCTATGATGGTCCGTATTGCGGCTTATTCGAATCGATCAATTCGTCAGATCATCAATGTAAGGTTTTCCTATGCAAAGCGAGTTGGACAGCTACGACCGCAAGATCCTGGCGTTGCTGCAAGAGGACGCTTCGCTCTCCAGTGCGCAGATCGCCGAACAGGTGGGGCTTTCACAGTCGCCATGCTGGCGGCGGATTCAGCGGATGAAAGAGGAGGGGATCATTCGCGGCCAGGTGACATTGCTCGACCGCAAGAAAATCGGCCTGAACACGCAGATCTTCGCGCAGGTAAAACTCAACGCCCACGGACGTTCGAACTTCACCGAATTCACCGAAGCGATTCGCGGTTTTCCCGAAGTGCTGGAGTGTTATGTGCTGATGGGGGCGGTGGATTTCATGCTGCGGATCGTCGCGGCGGACATCGAGGCTTATGAGCGCTTCTTTTTCGAGAAGCTGTCGATGGTACCGGGGATTCAGGAGGTGAATTCGATTGTGGCGTTGTCGGAGATCAAGTCGACGACCAGTTTGCCGGTTTGAAGCATTGCGGTGAATTGGCTGGCCTCATCGCTGGCAAGCCAGCTCCCACAGTTTTTTGTGTTGAATCACAATTTGCATTCCAACATCGAACCCTGTGGGAGCTGGCTTGCCAGCGATAGCGGTGTTACATGCGCAGAAGCATTTTCCAGGCACGATTCTGGTAAACAGCAATCGCCTGCTGCTTACGCGCATCGAGCAGTTCATCAGTGATCATCGGCTCGTTGGCCAGTTGCGCCAGTTTGTTCAGTTCGCCATACAGGCGATCCATTTCCGGGATCTCCAGCACGTTGCGCGCATGGTGCAGCCACGCCTGAATGCGTTCGATGCGCGGCAATTGCTCGGCCAGGTCTTCCGGCTGTTGCTGGTAACGCTGCAATTGCAACGAAGTGGCTTCTTCGCCCAGCAGGCGTGGCAACCAGCTGCCCAGTTGCGCAGCGCCCTGGCGATTGCCACGGGTGTTGCGCTCGGCGGTCCAGGTGCGGGCCAGCAACCAGCGCGACGTGTTCAGAGAGAACAGGCCCCAGCGCGGGTCTTCGAGTTCTTCGAGGAATTGCTCCGGCGCGGCTTTGCGCACGTCTTCATCGTCCAGGCCTGCCTGGACCAGCGGGCGCCAGTCTTCCAGCAAGGCGTCGAGGGCGACACGCAAATCGTGGGTCGACTGACGCGGTGCGGCTTGACCGAGGCTGCTGACCAGCGCACGCAGTTCGGCGAGGTTTTCCACCCAGTCCAGCAGCAGGCGCCAGTGACCATTGAAACGATACTGCTCGGCCAGACGCTGGCTGCTGCCGAGCAGATGCCAGCACAGTGCGGCGAAAGCGTCGTCCAGCGGGGTTTCGGCGGTGAGTTGCGGCGCCGGCAGGCTCAGCGAGTAGCTGTTGGCGTCATACAGGCGATAGCCGCGTTCGGCCTTGCTGATGTCGCACGGCATCAGGGCCAGCTTCTCGGCGAGTTCGGCGGCCAGTTCCAGCAACGCGGCGGGCTCGCCTTCGCGCAACTCCAGTTCCAGCTCGCAGATTTCTTCTTTCTGCTTGCCGACCACGACGTGGCCCAGGTCCAGGGCGGCTTCGATGACCACTTTGGTCTTGCCACGACCCCAGGCGATTTCTGCGCGTTCGCGGACGAAATCGGTGGTGAAGATCGGCTTCAGGGTCTTTTTGTCCAGTTCGGCCAGTGCCTCGGGCCAGCATTCGCCGTCGAGTTTTTTCAGGTCGAGCTTGGCCTTGGGCAGGTTCCAGTCGTACTCATTGCGCACGGACAGACCGGCGACACTCTGACCACGGGTCTTGAGGGTCTGGATCACTTCTTCGCCATCCTTGCGCAGGCGCAGGGCGACTTTGGCCTGGGCCAGATCGCGCTCTGGGGTGTCGAAGTACTGGTTCATCAACTCACGGCGTTCCCAGCCACTTTTGTTGCGTTTTTTCAGTAACGGGTGCTCGCGCAGGGCGGCGAGGGTTTCGCGGCTGACGCGGAGTTTGATTTCGGTTTCTTTCTGCATGGCCGGAAAATCCAGGATCGGGAGCGCAGCCGGGGGAATGTGTGGCTGCCAAGGTCGTGCAGTGTACAGGACTCAACCTTGCTCCGCCGCGCGACGGTTTATTCCTGTCGCCGGATGGCTCTATGATGGTCTTCAATTCGGGAGTTGGAGCCAGCGATGCCTTTGCCGTCCATGAAAGATCAGTTCACTGCACTGATCGCTGCACCGTCCGTCAGCTGTACCCAGGCAAGCCTCGATCAATCCAATCGTCCGGTGATCGACCTGCTGGCGGCCTGGCTCGGCGATCTGGGTTTCGCCTGCGACATCCAGCAGGTCAGCCCCGGCAAATTCAACTTGCTGGCCACTTTCGGTTCCGGCCCCGGTGGTCTGGTGCTGGCCGGGCACAGTGACACGGTGCCGTTCGATGGTGCGCTGTGGCAGACCGATCCTTTGAAACTGACCGAAGTCGATGGTCGCTGGGTCGGGTTGGGCAGTTGCGACATGAAGGGTTTTTTTGCCCTGGCCATTGAGGCCGTCAAACCGCTGCTCGACCAACCGTTCAAGCAACCGCTGCTGATCCTTGCCACTTGTGATGAAGAAAGCTCAATGTCCGGCGCCCGCGCACTGGCCGCAGCGGGTCGCCCGCTCGGTCGCGCGGCGGTGATCGGCGAGCCGACCGGGCTCAAGCCGATCCGCATGCACAAAGGCATCATGATGGAGCGCATCGACATCCTCGGGCAGAGCGGCCATTCCTCGGACCCGCGTCTGGGCCATAGCGCGCTCGAAGCCATGCACGACGCCATCGGCGAGCTGCGCGGCCTGCGCCTGTTGTGGCAACGTGAATTCCGCAACATGCAGTTCGGTGTGCCAACGCCGACGATGAATTTCGGCTGCATCCATGGCGGCGACAACCCCAACCGCATCTGCGGCCAGTGTTCGCTGGAGTTTGATCTGCGTCCTTTGCCGGGCATGGACCCCAAAGCCCTGCGTGCCGAGATCCTGGGTAGACTCAAGCCGGTTGCCGAGCGGCATCAAGTCAAGATCGACTACGCGCCGCTTTTCCCCGAAGTACCGCCGTTCGAGCAGGCAGCAGACTCGGAACTGGTGCGCATCGCCGAAAAGCTCACCGGCCATAGCGCCGAAGCGGTGGCGTTCGGCACCGAAGCGCCTTATCTTCAGCAACTTGGCTGCGAGACACTGGTGCTCGGCCCGGGCGATATCGCCTGCGCCCACCAGCCGGGGGAATACCTTGAAATGTCACGTTTGCAGCCTACGGTGCATCTATTACGTCAGTTGATTGAACATTACTGCCTGACGCCGGCCCAAATTGCAGTGCCAACCAATTGAACGCAACCCTTGTAGGAGCTGCCGAAGGCTGCGATCTTTTGATCTTGCTCTTTTGGTGGTAAAG